>JBDTSF010000121.1:0-2834 GCA_039931295.1 Nitrospirota bacterium
CCAACGAAATCATTTTTAAAGGGATTCGCGTCTACGGCATTACAGGCCGCCGACTGTTCAAAACCTGGTATCGCTTGACCGGCCTATTCCAGGCCGGACTCAATATCAAGCCGGTGATCACCCATACATTTCCCCTGACAGACTTCGCACGAGGTTTCGAGTTGATCAATTCAGGCCAATGTGGAAAAGTGGTGCTGATTCCGTAGAACGCTTTCAGCGGTCAGCCTTCAGCTATCAGCCCAGGTTCATGCAAAACGTTCTCCTTTTGTTCCATCCAAAGCTGACAGCTGATCGCTGACGGCTGTATGCTGAGTGAGAAGATGGCCTACGACTCATTCAAGAAGACTGTCTCAGGGCGGCTCGCTGAAATCCGAGCGGCAGGCCTCTACAAATCCGAGCGGCAGATCCTTGGTCCTCAAGGGGCTGAGATTCGAGTAGCCCAAGGTGAAGTCCTCAATCTCTGCGCCAACAACTATTTGGGGCTGGCCAATCATCCCGACATCAGACAGGCCGCCACTGCCGGAATGCAAGAGCATGGCTACGGCATGGCCTCCGTCCGATTCATCTGCGGCACGCAGGATCTCCACACACAACTCGAACAGGCGATCAGCATCTTCCTGGGCACCGAAGACACGATCCTCTATAGTTCCTGCTTCGACGCCAACGGCGGACTCTTTGAGGTGCTCCTCGGCGAGCAAGACGCCGTCATCAGCGACGCCTTGAACCACGCCAGCCTGATCGACGGCATCCGGCTCTGCAAGGCCACCAGGCTCCGCTACGCGCACTCCGATATGGCGGACCTGGAAGCCAAGCTGTGCGACGCAGCATCCCATCGCCTTCGCCTGATCGCGACGGACGGAGTTTTCTCCATGGATGGCGACCTCGCAAAACTCGATCAGATCGCCGAGCTGGCAGAGAGATATGATGCCGCGGTGATCGTGGACGATAGTCACGCGACTGGAGTGCTCGGGCACAACGGACGCGGCACACCGGACCATTTCGGTGTTGCCGACCGGATCGAGATGATCACCAGCACCCTGGGCAAGACCTTGGGCGGCGCGACCGGTGGGTTTACGTCCGGACGAAAAGAGCTCGTTGAGCTATTGCGCCAGCGGTCGCGACCCTACTTGTTTTCGAATTCATTGCCCCCGGTCATCGCCGAGGCGGCTCGACGAGCTATCACTCTTGTCGCCCAAGGCGACCAGTTACGAGCCACCCTTCGCGAAAATGCAGCATTCTTCCGCGCGCAACTTACTGCCCTCGGGTTCCGGCTCATTCCCGGCGAGCATCCCATTATTCCCGTCATGCTGGGCGACGCCTCACTCGCCACCAGAATGGCAGCGCGGCTCTTGGAAGAAGGAATCTACGTCGTAGGATTTAGTTACCCGGTTGTGCCGGAAGGGCAGGCGAGAATTCGCGTTCAGATGTCGGCAGCCCACCAGCGCGAGCAGTTAGTGCGGGCCAGCGCCGCTTTTGCCAAAGTTGGTCGAGAACTAGGCATCATCCCGTAAGGCGTGAGCCGTGAGGCTGAGAAGCTGGCACCGGCTAAGCGCTGGTTTTCTATCACCTGACGCCTCACCCCTCCCCTCACGTCCCTATTCTACTCTCGAACCGCCTGCGCGCGCTTCTGCAGATAGGCGTTGCGGACAGCAGTATAGAGATCCAGCGTGGCTTCCTCGACCCCCTGGAACTTTTCGAGATTCCGAGACCGTTCATTGACGACCTCTCCCACGCGGGAACTAGTCTGGATAATGCTGGACGTCATACGGTTCTTGTGAGCGATCACGGAGGGAATGCCGTCGACTTCAATGAGCGGCGTCACCAACCAGTTGATCGGATTAAGAAACACGTCACCGACGTATCCCACAAAATCCCGAACGGTGAAGGGCTGAAGCAGCGGGACCACGAGATAGGGACCAGGCGTAACCCCGTAGAAACCCAGCGTCTGCCCTAAATCCTCTTCCGGCGTCACCAGATCGACTTTTGTCGCAAGATCGAAGAAGCCGGCTAACCCAACCGTACTATTGATGAGGAACCGCCCGACTTCAATGCCGGCGCCTTTGATCTTGCCCTGAAATACATTGTTCAAAAAGCGAGGAGCGAATCGAAGATTGGTAAAGATGTTGCTGATGCCAACTTGGACCAGGTCTGGCATAACAAAATCATAGCCCTTTGCGACAGGCTTGAGTACATAGCGATCGACCTTGAGGTTGAATTCGAAGATGTTGGCGTTCACCGGTTCCCAGGGATCATACTCCTCACCGGCTCCCTCATCAGCCCTGGCAAAGGGATCAAGTGGTTCATCCGGGGGAGTCTCTGACTTCGCCGAGGCAGTCGGCGCCTGAGGCTGATCCGCGATTGGCCTCGCGTCGTTCAACCCCTGTGGCTGCGCAGTGCCGGTTTTCCCTGCACAGCCAGCGGCAAACATCGTCACGACACCCAGCAAACAGAACGTCAGCAGACGAAAAGAAATCATCACTCCGGCCTCCTTACCTCAGTTGGTCATGAACACGTCTACTCAGACCACCAGCAAGCCGACTCTCTGAGCCGGTCCCAGGCTCAGCCGACGCGCACTGTACCAAATGCCGGGGCAATCTCCAATCACTTCTTATGAAATTTTTCCGTGGGCGCGACTTGTCAACCCTATATCAGTCTGTCGGCCCGCTTCATCGAGTCTCACCTATCTCAGTCAAGTACGGACTAGCAGGCTGCTCAAATAGGCCGTCCAGCAAGGCCGCAGCGAGAGAAGAGGCGAGGCGTATGCTTCGGTACGTTGAGCCTCTGAGCGACGCGAGAACGCCGCTGGCGGACTTTTTCAGCCGCCTGCTATGATC
>JBDTSF010000122.1:0-35003 GCA_039931295.1 Nitrospirota bacterium
CCCGCTGGATCTTTTCTTGTAGCTTGAGTAACCCGTCGAGCAACGCTTCCGGGCGTGGTGGACAGCCCGGCACATAGACATCGACCGGAATAATCTGGTCCACGCCCTGGACCACGGCGTAACTATTGTAATGGTTGCCTGAGGTGGCGCAGGAGCCCATAGAAATGACATACCGCGGTTCCGGCATCTGGTCGTAGATGCGGCGGATCACCGGCGCCATCTTACGCGTCACCGTGCCGGCAATGATCATGAGATCGGCCTGCCGCGGGGACGCTCGAAAGACACCGGCGCCGAAACGATCCAGGTCGTACCGCGACGAGACCGTGGCAATCATCTCGATCGCACAACAAGCGAGGCCGAACGTCATCGGCCATAAGGCCGACTTCCGGGACCAATTCACGACGGCGTCCAGATTGGTCGTCAGGATATTCGCCTCAAATTGTCGTTCCAGGAAACTCATGAACGACTCCGTGAAATGTGAAATGTGAAATGTGAAATGAAACGAGAACGCCTCTCGTTTTTCCTTTTCACTTCTAACGTTTCACGTTTTACGTTACCTAGTCCCATTCGAGCGCCCCCTTCTTCCAGGCATACCAGAGCCCAGCCAACAGGATGGCGATAAACACAAGCATTTCGATGAGTCCTAGCATCCCGAGCGACTGAAACCGGATAGCCCACGGGATCATAAAAATGATCTCGATATCGAACACCACGAACAGCATCGCGATGATGTAGTAGCGCATGGGGAACTGGATGCGCGCATCTGAAAACAGCGGGCTTCCACTTTCATAGGGAGTCAATTTGGCTCGGTAGGGACGATTCGGGCGAACGAGCGAGCCACCCAGCAGCGCAAAGGCGCCGAATGTCAGGCCTACGACGATAAACAACAGAATTGGTATGTAATTCTCAGGAATGCTCGCGCTACCCATACGGACTCCGTGAAACGCGATCTGACCGATACAAGGTCATCGTGTTGTCCTTACAGATGTCATGCTGCGGAACAGGCTGCCAGCGCCAAACCGAAGAAGGGCTTGAATTTCAAGCCGTCCAGTTCTGGGCGATTGATTCCCTTGTGTTGCACGAGTACCTTAAACGTACTGCCCATGCCATCCGGCCTCAGAAGATGAATCGCGGCGCGAAACGCTGTGCTCTCTGGCTCCAATCTCCCGATCATCTCTTCAGCGCCAAGCCCCATCAGAAAGCTCATTTGGTTCGTGAACCCTGTCACGTGGAGTCCTTGCGTCTCCCCAACAGAAGCCAGACTCGAAAAATCTACGTGGGCGGTCATATCCTGCTCGCCGACGTGAATGAATGGATCCTCGTTCGCCTGCTGCCTGAAATAGCAGAGGAACGTGCCGTCCTTCCGCTCAGGCCCATAGAGATCCTGGGCTGTATGGCCATAATCGATCGTCAAGACGAGTCCACGACCCATCCGCCGAGCAACCTGCTCCATCCAATCCACCGCGAGGAGATTGATTTCGGTTCTGTAGCCTTCCGGCCACAGAGTATTCAGATGCTCGAGATAGTCAGCAAGCGCGACCGTCGACAGGGGCTTGACACATTCCACAAAGCGTCCGTCTTGATAGTCTACACAGAGTTCTTCAGTCCGTCCGTCCTTGACTTGAACCCGGTGCACCGGGAAGGCATCGACTAGCTCATTGCTGAAGAACAGACCGGTCACGCTTTCCTGAGCCAGCCCATCGAGACCTTCTACCCAAGTGACAAGACCAGGCTTGCTGAGCCAGGGGGCTAAGTTCTGGCGCTGCAGCTCCCACATCACAGGGCTCCGTTCGATCAGAATATAGCGGACACGCGACGCAAAGTCGTCCTGCTCGGCATGGATTGCAGTTAGACAATCGCGGGCTAACAAGCCTTTACCGGCACCCATCTCAACGATCGTAAAGGGAGCGGGACAACCCAATACTTCGTCCATCTGTCTGGCTTGCCCGACAATCGCACGGCCAAGAATCGGATGGACGTCGGAGCTGGTGTAGAAATCGCCGGACCAGCCGATTCGTTCATGCTCAGCACTGTCAGGTTGACGCATGTAATAGCCGAATTGAGGGTGATAGAGCGCCAGTTCCATGAAGCGGACAAAGGGAATCGGTCCGTTTCTGGTGATTTCTGACGAAATGGCAGCAACGAGTTCAGGGTACCCGCTTGTCACAACCCACTCCTTTTAATTTCCTTCTCTAAATACCCCCACAACTTCTGGCAAGGAACTCCATCCCATCGACAACACACGAAAAGTGACACCACTAGCCGAGGAGACACCCCACCCCTCCCTCTCGAAGGGTCAACACAGGACTAAAAGTGCCGTAGATTAGCCTTGAGTTTGCTGGTAAGTCAAGGCGGAGAGCATTGGAAATTCAGGCAAATTTCCCAATTCAAGAAACCCACTATTCGCCTGAAATATTTCCGTTAAGAGGAGACGCAGGGAGACGGTACCGTACTCTTGCCTCTGGGGTATAAGAGATAATGAAACCGTGTATAAGTATTGTGCCGATGTATCTCTATGGGTAGCACAGTGGCAGAGGTTCACTCATCGGATGACTCAGCATAAGATGCAAAGGGATGAGGCCACGCAAATGCATTTCAAAGTCTGGCCCCGCCGGTGGGGCAATGCTCACGCTGACCTGAGCCAGACGCACGGTCGACGAAGGAGGGCCGCATGGCTTCGCGCTCTTGGGTTCGCGGCGGTGCTCTTCGCAGTCTCGGTCGAATGGAGCGCGTCGTTCTGCTGGGCGGAATCCGAGACACGATCACCGGACGCGCGAGACATTCTCAAGCGCGGGACCATTGAGGTGGGTGGGGTCGTAGGGTTCTGGCAAGCGCTGGATTGGCCATTTCAGGGGCTCTCGGCGAATCGTAGTGCCCTGTTCATTAAGCCGAAGATCGGGATGGTGGTGACGGATGAAATACAGGCGGGCCTACTGACCGGAAATCTCGAGGTGCTCGTGGAACCGTTCTTCGCCCGATTTACGCAACCGTTTTCGGCGGAGGCGGCAGGAGGTACCTTGGTCTTCAAGTATAACCTCCTGTCGTTCGGGCGGTGGATGCCCTTCTGGGATGCCGGGGTCGGAATGCTCTGGACCAATCTCGCTCCCCGCATTCCAGAGCAGAGTACCCCCCTCAACCTTGTCGTCGAGACCGGGCCGGGAGTTCAGTACTTCATGACGGAACAGACGACGCTGACATTGGGTGTGCGATATAGCCACATTTCGAATGCTGATACAGGCGAGCGAAACATTGGGCTCAATGCCATACTCCCCTATGCGGGACTGTCCTGGTTCATTCCGTAGTAACAAACGCCATTCGCCCCGCCTCCTTTCTTTGAATATGCCTGTACTGCCCGCTTAACTATCGCAGATGTTCTCGATATCGGCCGTCCGTCCTGGCGAGTATTTCCCTTAGTTCCAGTAAAAGCCGACGGTCGCTAGTACTTGACTTGCGCAAGACTGCGCGGAGAGTAACAAAAGGCCTTGGGGCCGTCAAACTCCTATGGGATGAGTAATGCACGGATACATATCTGCCCTATTATTTGAATCGCAGAAGTCTTGGTTTCGTAGCTCCCCCCTTCACTCACACGACGCTGACGCTTCTCGCGGACCTTGCCGGAGAAGCGGGGACCCACCGAGATTCTCCTGGGAAGGAAAGCTGGAACTGACCGAGGTACTGCGACGCTAGTCGCAGCCGAGGGAATTCAAGAAGGCTTCCACCCAGGAGAATCTGGAAGGGTCGCTTCGGAGGCAGGGGAGCGAGAGCGTCAGTGTCGTGTTCTTACGTTCCGTGGCACTTCTTGTATTTTTTCCCGCTGCCGCAAGGGCAGGGGTCGTTGCGGCCGACCTTGTCGTCGCTGTGTTGAACAGTCTGAGGCGCGATCGGTTCTTCTCCGCGATTGAGGATGAGTGGGGGGAGAGGGCGTGAGATGACGGGAGCGGGAGGGGGCACCGGTGCAGCCGTGGGTTGTTCTTCGTGCCGAACCGCCTGTACGTGAAAGAGCCGATCGAGCGTGTCGGACTTTACCCGTTCCATCATACCGGCAAAGAGATCGAAGCCTTCGCGCTTGTACTCAATGAGCGGATCCTTTTGACCGTAGCCGCGTAACCCGATCCCGTCGCGCAGGTGATCCATCCCCAACAAGTGATCTTTCCAGTGGTGGTCGATAACCTGGAGCATGAACGTCTTCTCCAGGAAGCGCATCAGTTCCGGGCTTAGGTCCTGCTCTCTCCGGTCGTAGGCCTCGCGCACCTGCGTACGCAGGTCTTCCAGCAAGGCGTCGCGCCCAATGGTGCGAAGCGCCTCGCCGCCGTCGCCCTTGCCTTGAGCGATGTCGAAGCCGAACTGGCCATGCATAAGTTCAGCGAGCCCTTTGATATCCCATTCTTCGGAATACTGTTCAGCCGGGCAATAGATGTTCAGGGCGGACTCCACCAGACCGTCGATCATGCCGCGAAGATCGTCTTTCAGATTCGATCCACCCAAAACGGCGCGCCGGTGTTGATAAATCACCTGGCGCTGCTTGTTCATGACGTCGTCATATTCCAACAGCTGTTTCCGGATTTCGAAATGATGGGCTTCGACCTTCTTCTGGGCGTTGGCGATGGCCCGGGTGACCATGCCGTGCTCGATCGGGACACCTTCTTCCATGCCGAGTTTGAGCATCAATTGAGAGACTCGCTCGGAAGCGAAGATACGCATCAGGTCGTCTTCCAACGACAAATAGAAGCGTGACGAACCAGGGTCGCCCTGGCGACCGGCGCGGCCCCGGAGTTGATTGTCGATCCGGCGGCTTTCGTGGCGCTCAGTTCCAAGAATGTGGAGGCCGCCTGCTGCGATGACCTCTTGCTTATCCTTCTCGCAGTCGGATCGAATCTGTTCGAAGATCTCCAGCTTGCGCGCATCAGACAGATCTTCTTCCCGATACAGAATTTGCTTGAACATGAAATCCGGACTGCCGCCCAGGAGAATGTCGGTGCCACGGCCCGCCATATTCGTGGCGATGGTCACAGCGCCCTTGCGTCCGGCTTGGGCAATGATCTCGGCTTCGCGCTCATGCTGTTTCGCGTTGAGGACGTTATGTTTCACGCCGCTCCGGCTCAAGGTGCCGGCGAGCCGCTCAGATTTTTCGATGGAAATCGTGCCGACTAAGACGGGCTGGCCGCGCTCGTGGCATTCCTTGATATCTTCAACGATCGCGTTAAACTTTTCTTTCTCGGTACGGTAGACGACGTCGGCGTAATCCAGCCGGATCATCTTGCGATTGGTCGGCACCACGTTGACGTCGAGATTGTAGATCTTGGCGAACTCCGCTGCTTCCGTATCCGCCGTACCGGTCATACCGCTGAGCTTCTTGTACATCCGGAAATAATTCTGGAAAGTGACCGAGGCCAGCGTTTGATTCTCGTTCGCAATCTTCACGCCTTCTTTCGCTTCGACGGCCTGGTGTAGTCCATCGCTCCAGCGGCGCCCCGGCATGAGCCGTCCGGTAAATTCATCCACGATGATGACTTCGCCCTCTTTCACGACATAGTCCACATCCCGTTTGTAGAGGCTATAGGCTTGGAGCCCCTTGACGACATGATGGACGAGATCCATATGGTTCGGATCGTAGAGATTGTCCACGCCGAGCAATTTCTCGACCCGGACGTTGCCGTCTTCGGTCAACGACGCGGTCTTCGTTTTCTCCTCGACCGTGTAGTCCTGCTCCGGCTTCAGCTGTGGAATGATCGCGTTGATGCGGTAATAGAGATCGGTCGTCTCGTCCGTCGGACCGGAGATAATCAACGGTGTACGAGCCTCGTCGATGAGGATACTGTCGACTTCGTCCACGATGGCGTAATTCAATTCGCGCTGCACGCACTGGGCCAAGTCGGTGGCGACCAGGTTGTCCCGGAGATAATCGAACCCATACTCGTTGTTGGTGCCATACGTAATATCGGCGCGATAGGCTTCCGACCTCGTACAAGGGCGGAGAGACTGGAGCCGCTTGTCGGAGGCCTCATAGGCCGGATCGAAAAAAAATGAAGCGTCATGCTGAATAATGCCCACCGAGAGCCCCAGCGCGTGGTACAGCACACCCATCCATTGCGCATCGCGTTTGGCGAGATAGTCGTTCACCGTGATGAGATGTACGCCTTTGCCTTCAAGCGCATTCAAATACACCGGCAGCGTAGCCATCAGGGTTTTCCCTTCGCCGGTCTTCATTTCAGCGATACGGCCTTTATGGAGAATCATGCCCCCGATCAACTGCACATCGAAATGGCGCATATTCAGCTTACGGCGGGACATCTCACGGCAGACCGCAAAAGCCTCGGGCAGGATATTGTCCAGGGTTTCCCCGGCTCCGACACGCTTCTTGAATTCCTGGGTCTTGTCCGCGAGAGCTTGGTCGGAGAGAGGAGTCAGACCGGACTCCAGGCCATTAATCTGCTCCACAATCGGGCGGATTGCCTTGATTTCACGATCGTTTTTACTGCCGAAGATTTGGTTGAGTAGTTGCGTGACCATGATACTGTCGTTCGAAACGAACGCCGGTGTCTCCTGAAATATTTGCTGCAGTATACAGCATCTTTTCTATGAATCCTATAACAAGCAGAGGTCTCAGTGCGAGTTACCGGCTTGACAGGCTTAGTGCGCCTCCAGTAGCATTCGGCCGAATCACACTAGGGTCGATATCTAATGAACCGCACGGTCATCAAATTCCTGTCGATCCTCCTGGTGCTTTGCGTCCTTTCCGTCGGAGGATTGGCACAGGCGCAGTCGGTCGAACATGCCGGGCACCATGCCCAGCATCAGGCTGCCACCCATGGCACCCTGCTCTGTTCCTGGATGTGTGCCGCCGGGACGGTTCTCGATACTGCGGTGATCACGTTTCAAGCTGAACTCAATCCGATTGATCTCATCACCCTCCCTCATTCTGGACAGCCCTCGGTCGAGGCCTGCCGGATTTCTCCCAGTCGCGCTCCTCCAACTTTCTCTCTGTAATCTCCGTCTCTCATCGGCTCGCAGCAGGGCCGTATCCGTCTCTCACGCGACCCAATAGTTGGGTCATGGGGCAGGCGGATGAGAGCGATTCTTCCAAGAGAGAAAGGACCATCAGCATCATGGTAGGGAAACGGTTTATCTTCGGATTCATCTTCAGTCTTGCACTCGTTGTCTTTTCGTGGCCCGGCACCCAAACCGCGCGGGCATCGTGCGGGGCGGTCAGTTGTTTTGTCGTGATCGGGTCTCAGCAGCAAGTGCCTCAAGAAGGCATGCTGACGATTAATGGCATGTACAACTACACCCCCATGCGGTTGCTCAGTGGAACGAACGGCATTATCCCGGCAGCAGATCAGGCGAACCAGCGGTTGATCCTGGACCACCATAAAGAGGTCAGAACGATCACCCAAACCTACACACTCGACATGAACTATGGGGTGACCGATCGATTTGCCGTTCAGGTGACCGTGCCGTATTTGAGACGTAAGCACGGGCACATCGATGGAATCGGAGAATCGGCGACCGAATTTGGCGAAAACTCAAGCTTCTTCGACAATGGGATCGGGGATATGCGCGTCACGGCAAAGTACAACGTCTTGCCCACGCTGAGAAATTTGGTGGTCTTGGGTTTGGGTATGGATCTACCAACCGGCGATACGCGTGCCAGGGACAGCGGCAACAATGTGCTGGAGTCGTCCGGACAGTTAGGGCGTGGCCACGTCGGCTTGATCGGCTCGGTCTATCAGACCTACGAACTGATCCCCCATCGGTTGAATCAATTCGCCTATGGCAGCTATCGCCATACCTTCCGCAATCGCGACGGCTATCAATTTGGCGATGAGTTTCTTTTCAACTTCGGGATTAATCTTGTCACCTTGCCCTGGCTGGTTGTGACGAATCAATTCAATTATCGCTACCTTGTGCATGACAATGTACGGGCCAATCTGGAACAGTCGGCCCTGCCCTTTGCAGGAGAGGAGCCGCTTGTGATCGATCCGACTGTCACCACTCGCCAAGTGCCCAACACCGGTTCGACCTATTTTGCCTATACGCCAGGACTCCAGATTAGCCTCGGCGATTTAGTGAGTTCTCCGTGGACCGATGCGACCGCGATCTATTTCTATACCCAGATTCCCATCGCGCGCGATGCGAACAACAATCTTTCGCAGGGTACGAGCTTCATTTTTGGCATTACCAAGTCGTTTCAGCTGATCAAACCGACAGCCTGATCTGTTGGAACCGGTCGAAGAGTGGAGGAACCAATGAGGAACACGGCCAAAGTCATAGCGCTGGGGTTGGTACTGGCGGCCTGTGCGTATAGTCTCGGACAGGCGCCTCAGGTCTGGAGCATGGGCTCGCGAGTCCCGACGGTCGGCATGCAGGCCGAGGATTTTCGCTTGACTGATCTAGCAGGCAAGGAACAGAGCCTCAGTCAGTATCGCGGAAAGATCGTACTCCTCAACTTCTGGGCCACTTGGTGCAAGCCATGCACGACCGAAATGCCGGCGATGCAAGCCAGTTTCGATAAGCTGCGCGACAAGGGCTTCGTGGTATTGGCCGTCAATGAATTGGAAGATGACGTCAGGGTGCGCGAGCATATCAAGCAGTACGGCCATACATTCCCGGTCTTGATGGATCGCGACAATAAAGTTGCCAATCAATTCGGAGTGTTCGGATTACCCGTGAGCGTCTTCATCGACCAAGAGGGCCGCGTGCAGGAATATCTTAAAGGAGGCCTGCTCACCGAACAGAAGATCGATGAAATCGTTGCACGGATTCAGAAAAACGAGCCGGTAAAGGCAGCGACCCTTCGATAAAGATTTATGACACGTCGCATTCGACAAATCGTCGTCGGAGGCTTCGCGCTCTGGCTTGTGGCGCTCAGCGGGATCGTATACCCGCAGCTCACCGCCCATATGGGGCAACACGAGCATCACAGTGCGGCGACACATGCCACCGCGCTCTGTTCATGGCTCTGCATCGCCGCCGATGCAATCGAGGGTACCTCAGCCTACTTCGCTCCTGTTGAACAAATCGTTTTCCTGGGGCAACAGTATATCGGACCACAGGTCGGTGCTATCCTCACGGTTCAGCCCCCAGCACGTGCGCCACCCTTCGCATAGCTTCTTCTCTTTCTTCATCCCTCCGAGCTTACCGGTGACAGCGGTCACGCCTTCTTTCCCCTGAAAGAGAGCACGATCGTTGCCCGATCAGACATCGGAGAGATGAAACCTGTCTTCTGTTCAGGGCCGCCTAAAGCTGAGCATACATTCACACCGGTGGTGAGCACATGATGATGAATCCAAATAGACATTATCGCCTGCAAGGATGGGTGGTGTCAGGGCTTTTTCATGGCCTGGCATTGACTGTGGCAATCGGGCTTATGGCGCAGGTCAAACCGGTCGTGCCAAAAGAAGTATTCACGTGGGACGTCGCGTTGGTCGAGCCACAACGAGCTCACGAAGCAAGTCCGGCAGAGGTCACGCCAACAACGCAGGAGCCTGCGAAGCCGACGTCGCGTCCAGCCGTTCCCGCCCCCATTCAACCCAAGAAGGTCACGCCGGTTGTCCAGCGCAAGATCCAGCAAGTACTCGAGGCAAGTCAGCCGATTCAACAGACGGTGGCGGTACAAACAAGAACTGAGGCGGTCACGCCGGTCGTGGAACAGCACCCATCAGAGGTTCAACAGACCGAACAGGCCGTAGACGAGTCGGTCGCCCCTGTTGTTCAACAGGAAGTAGCAACCCAGCCCGTGACAACCGATGCACCCATTCATTCTGTCGAAGCGCCTACTATTGAGACTGATTCTGTTACACCCGACCCCGACCCACCGGCTCCCCCGCTAACAGCGACTGCTGTAAGGCGCGACGCGGAGCCTGTCGTCAAAGAGTCCGCACCGCAAACGGCGATGGCGGCTAGCCCAAGCTCCGCTGTCAAAGTCGATCATGGCTGGCTGGCCGAATTGCTGAGACGGAGACTGGCCGAAATCAAACGCTATCCCAGCACTGCGCGCCTCAATGGCGATGAAGGGAAGGTTGTGCTTCGGGCGGTCATTCGAGCCGATGGCCACCTGTCTGAGGTGAAAGTGCATCGAAGCTCCGGTCATGAGTCGCTCGATAAAGCGGCCCTAGAATCCATCCGCTTGGTGTGCCCGCTACATATGCATCAACCGCTCGGTACGTCCGAAGTCGCGGTGTATATCCCGATAGTGTATAGCCTCGGAGGCTAGTCGCGGAAGGAAGTATCCATATGACGCCGATGCAAGTAACCGCCATATTCGGCTTGCTCAGTATAGTGGCTATCCCGGTTTGGGCTGAAGAAAGACAGGGCGTGATGAACGAACAAGAACGGACGGCACGGATTCAAACACTGCAACGAGAGCGGGGAAAAATCGAGAGTGAGTTGCGTCAGCTCCCATCGCAGCCTGAAGGGACGGCGCGGTCCACTGTTCCACGGTCCGAATTTTCTGATCAGCCGACAAGGAGCATGAAGGAGTCTCTTGAATCGGTGCCCGGAGTTGCCGCGCAACAAGGTTCAATCGGGCGCGACGCGCAAATCTCCATTCGAGGCTCGAAATGAGGCGCACCATGATCGAACGGACGTTCAGCACTCAAAGCCTGGTTATGATGGTCGGGATTGTTATCAGCGCTGTCTCACTCGTACCGATGGCGTTGGCCGAGCCGGATCAATCGTTGCCATTCGGGCCAAAACTGACGACCGATCATCGGGTAAGAGCGGTGGTCGGCCCCTCCGTCAAGATCGACGACGAAGGCCGCATTTCGCTTGCCTGGATAGAGGAAGACAAAGACATCCGCACGGTGTTCTATTCTAGAACGGAGAAGTCGGGAGGACCGATCGGAGCTCCAGCCACAGTGAATCAGCCGACCGAGGTGCCCTACATGCGACAGGAAGCACCGGCATTGGCAGTGTCGGGAGACAACGTGTTCCTTACCTGGGCCTTGACCCATCCGAAACTGACACCCGACAAACCGTTCTCGAACGAACTGCGGCTGAGCCGATCCACGAACGGCGGGAAAACATTTTCGCCGTCGATTCTGGTGAACGACGACGAGCAGGTTATCGGCCACAGTTTCGATTCGATTCACGTCGCCCCTGACGGCGCTATCCATATGGCTTGGATCGATGGACGAGAGGGGAAGAAGGAGCCCGGCACCTTTGTGACGCGCTCGACCGATCACGGCCACACCGTCGCGAAGAACCTGAAAGTGGATGAGGACACCTGTGTCTGTTGCCGGACATCTCTCACCACCGGGTCTGACGGGACCCTCTACCTGGCCTGGCGTAAAGTGCTCCCTGGCGACGTCCGCGAAACCGTGGTCGCGCGTTCCACGGACGGCGGGGATACCTACTCTTCACCGGTGATCGTGGGTCATGACAAGTGGGTGTTCCCCGGCTGCCCCCATCGGCCAGCCTCGATCGGGACGGATCGGCTCGGTCGACTCTATGTCGTCTGGTACACCGAGGGCATCGATGAAACCCCTGCGGTGTTTCTCGCCTATTCGGACGACCGAGGTGATACCTTTTCACCCAAGCAGAAACTGAACGTCTCCAAGGGGACCTTCCCGGATCATCCGCAAATGGCGCTCGATCCTGAGGGGCGGCTCGTTCTCGTCTGGGAAGAACAATCCCCTGTCCGGCGGGAAATCGTGATGAGCGTATCCCTTGACCGTGGACAGACGTTCAGCGCCCCGCAGAAATTAAATGAGAAGAAAGGCCAGACGCCGACCCTCTCGGTGAATTCGAAAGGGCTCGCCGTCTTGGCATGGATGGAGCATGCAATGCCGGCTCATCGCATGGTGGTGCAAACGGTACAACTACCGGCGTCGAACGTTCTCGCGAGGCTGGAGCCGTAGACGTGTACGCACTTTTGACTCGAACAGGGATCGTTACGATGCTCTTTGTCTTGAGCATCATTGCGGCTGGTCCCACACTTGCCGGCGATCCCTTTGTCTCGCTCAAGATGAGCCGGTTGCCTGCGGGGATCATGGCAGCGCCCTTTGAGCTCGCGACGCTAGACGGTAAGGTCGTGAAGTCCGGTGAGTTGGCAGGGAAGGTGGTGCTCGTCAACTTTTGGGCCACTTGGTGCGGGCCCTGCAAAGAAGAAATGCCTTCTCTTGCACGATTGCAGCAGCAACTGGACCCCTCACGCTTTACCATGTTGACCGTGACGACAGATCTACAGCGGCAAGGCATCGCTCACTTTCTTTCTCAGTTAGGAGTCAGCCTGCCGGTCCTCTTCGATGAAGATCAAGAAGTGTCGCGGTCCTTCATGGTACGCGGCCTCCCGACCACGATCGTGATCGCACGAGATGGTGCGCTCGTCGGGCGAGCGGTCGGGCCTCGCGCCTGGGATAGTCCTGAGGCGATAGCGGTGATAAGGCACGTCATGGAGAGCGGGAAATGAGGAAATGTTTCGTCCCGACCGCTCTGCTTCTTGCGACACTATACCTGACGCTCTCGGTCGGCGCCTTAGCTTGTCTTTTTGCCCACGAGAGCGAGTCACACTCATCCCATCATCATACAGGCGGAACGGCGCAGTCCTCTCTATGCGCGTGGGCCTGCGATGCCAATCCTACCGTTGACCTTCCTGCACCTATGCCACAGATGCAGCCGCTTCAACTTGTGTCGATGCTATCGTTGGTCGAATCTTCCGTCTCGTATCTTCTTTCCCAGCAGTCAGCTCAGTCCCGCGCACCGCCTCATTCTTAACATCGCATCCACGTAATGTTCGTCAGACATCTCCCTGCACTGACAGAGCTGCAACTCGCGCGGCTTGCGTCTGCACCGAGGTGGTTGTTCCGTTTCATTCATCACAACAAAGGAGTTCGGGCTATGGTGTCGTTCAAGAGAGTGAGGCATATCATTGTGGCAGTCACAGCGCTCGGAGGCGCTGTTGCTCTTGATCACGTCGCGCTGGCACAAGAGCCGGTCGCGGCAGGGGCCGTGCAGCAAGGCTCAAGGGAGCAACAACTGCGTGAACAGCTCAAAGACATCTTGAAAGAGCTGGAGGAACTCAAGCAGGGTCGTGAGAGTACGCTGCCTCCGACCGAGCAGCTCAAGACGGTCACTGAGAAGGTGTCGCCGGAACAATCGCAGGCCACCGGAGCAATGCCCGAATATGAGTTAAGCGATACGAGCATCGTGAGCACGCGCTTCCAAAAGCGGCCGGAGGGCCTCTCGTTGTCGGCAACTCTTCCTTCAGAAACGGATTCTCAGCCGACCAGAACGATGAAAGAGTCGATGGAATCGCTCCCCGGCGTGGTCTTGCGCCAGGCCAACGGACCGCGTGACTTCAGCATGATGATCCGTGGGCAAGGCGCCAAGACGACCTTCGCCGTGCGTGACATTAAGATCTACGAGGACGGATTCGTCCAGACGCAATCGGACGGATTATCCCGACTCGACATGCATGACCCCTGGTTTATGAGAAGCACCGAGGTGATTCGCGGGGCATCGTCATCCCTGTATGACAACTATGCGCTTGGCGGTATGGTGCATTTCAGGACCAGGCGCGGCAGCGATCTCAATGGAGCCGAGGTGTTCGGAAGTGGCGGGTCGTTCGGATACCATAAGGAGGCCCTCGCCGTAGGCAAGCAATATGAGAATCTCGACGTCTCCCTCTTCGCCAGTAACGTGGGAGAAGACGGATTTATCCGGCACAGCAACTACAGTACGCAAACGATCAACCTGAATCTTCGATTCAGGATCGACGACAAACAGAATTTTTACTTTAAGGCCATTACAAATTGGCTGGATTCCCTCGTGCCCACCCGTTTGACCCAGGAGCAGTTCACGTTCGATCATCGGCAAGCCGGCAACGCCCCACAACTCGCGCAACGTCGGCTCGATCGGCGCACTATTGTCGGCGGCATCTACGAACGGCAACTGAATGCGAACACGGTCCTCACGCTGGAAGCAGACTACGACGTCAAAGACATCAATCAGACGTTCACTCAGATCAGCGACAATATCAATCCCAACTTCAAGCATTATGCCGACCTGCGACACGATGGGCATTTGTTCGATATGCCGCTGCGGAGTTATGTCGGCTTCTTCCTCAATAATATGGAGCAGGAGGCGCAGACTTTCCAGAACCTGGCCGACGGTAGAGGCACCAGGGGCAATCTCATCCAGAATTCGCGTGGAACGATCAGGAACGTCGGAGGCCGATTCCGGGAAGAACTGGAATTTCTACCGAACGTGATCCTTGCAGGCGGATTAGGCTTCGAGCAATCGATGTTGAGCGTACAAGCCATTAACTATGGACCCACGGGTGGCGGTCCTCCATCTCCTACTAGCGCAAGCCGCACGTTCACCAACTGGGCCCCGGAAATGGCGTTGACGTGGAAGCCCACGGAGGCCTATCGGCATTGGGTCCGAGCCTCCACGGGATATGGCATTCCCGGTTTTGGCAATGTCCTGAGAGATCCCGTCACAGGTCAACCAGGCACAAATTTCAATCTGAAGCCGCAGAAAAATGCCAATTTTGAAATCGGAACGGAGTCCAAGCTGACCGAGACCCTGACGGTTCAACTCGTCGGGTTCTGGACGTTCTTTAAAGATGAATTGATTTCGCGAGCAGTGTCGGGAACGAACGTGGCCACGGTAAACGCCGACTCCTCTCAATATCGAGGGATTGAGGCATTCTACGATTGGCGGCCGATGACGGGTCTGCGACTCTCAGGAGCCTATACGCATATCGAGGCTAAATACACGAATTTTTCCGACCAGATCAATACCGTGGCCGGATTGTTGGTTCGGGACGGAAAGAACGTGCCAAACGTCCCGACCGACGTCTTAAACTCCAAAGTCGCCTACGATCATTGGCAGACCGGATGGGGCGCCTGGGTCGAAGGCAGTTATTACAACAGCTACTTCCTGAACAACAGCAACACGTTCAGTATCCCCTCCTACGTGGTCGCCAATGTGAACATTCACAAGAATTTTGAGTTGAACAACTCCTGGTTCCGATTCGCCAAAATATTTCTTGAGGTGGATAACATCGCGGATAAGAAATACGCCGCATCCGGCCAGGTGATCGGGGGTGAAACCGCCGGCGCTGCCGCAGGCCAACAGATCTTCTTTGCCGGTTACGGCCGAGCAATCTATGGTGGTGTGACGCTGGGGCTGTTCTAGCCTGTCAAGATGAGTAGCAATTTCGGGTAGAGATGAGGGCGTCCTTGAGACGTCCTCATCCACCGGACGTGTTTATCACAATGTGATGAGTCTGACGACGACAGAAAGCAAGGTACATGATGAACAAGCATTTGCTTCGGGTCAATGAAGCGGCGGCGGTCTTAAACGTCAGCCGCTGGACAGTCTATCGGTGGGTGGAGGAAGGGAAATTGAGCGCCACCAAAATCGGCAAACAGAGCTTGCGCGTGATTGGCAACTCGGTCGAGAAGCTGATCTCCGAGCATCGGACCGATTCCTGAGATCCGGCTATATGCCTGGGCCTGGCGACCTGCGGCGAAAAGCGTTCTCGAAGGCCGCTGATGAAGAAAGGACCCCGTGTTCTGATGGAAGGACTCAAAGAACTTGTCGAGTATGGCGTCATCGGGCTTTTGCTGGGGTTGAGTATCTGGTCCATAGGAGTGGCGGTGGAGCGCTGGCTATTCTACCGACGGGTAGACATACGTCAGTTTCCCACGCTGGATCTCTGCGAGGTCACGTTGACGAAGAGGCTGGTTGTCATCGGGACGGTTGCGGCCAATGCCCCCTATATCGGACTGCTCGGGACGGTGCTCGGCATTATGCTCACGTTCCACACGATGGGGACGTCCGGCGCATTGGCTGTCACGTCGATCATGATCGGCCTGAGTCTCGCGCTTAAGGCCACCGCAGCGGGACTGCTGGTCGCCATTCCTTGCGTGGTCATGAACAACGTCCTTCGTCGCCGCGTCAGCGAACTCCTTGCACAGTACAAGGCCCAGCATGGATCGTGAGCTGAATGTATGTGCATAGAAATACGGCTTGCGCGCTACGTACTGTAGCATCCGTGAGCAGACGTCGGTAGACAGGTAATCCGTTAACGCGTATAAGCAGTGACATCGTGGAGAGTGTGATGATGATTCGTTCTGCTATATCACGCAATACCGTGATTGTCGCCGGGCTCGTCGCCCTGGTCTATGCATCGCTGGCGGTCATGGCGGCGAGTTGTGCGTTGCGTCACATCGATCCCTCCAACGGCCATGCGCACCATGGTTCTGACAAAGCTGCTCCACACAATGCCCTCTGCGCCTGGGCCTGTCAGGCCACGTCCGATGCTGGGCTCGTGACGGAGACTCCAGCGTTATCAATGGGCCCGGTCGTCCAACTGGTGGTCTCGTCTTCCAATCAGGAAACCTTTTCGCGCTCTTCCTCTCTGCTTCGCTCCCGCGCGCCTCCGTCGGTCCGCTTTGTCCTCATCGGATAAGGGACCCCGGGTGGCCGTTTCATGGTGACTCCTCTCGCGCTGCCTTATCCGATCCGAGTTTTCGTCCACCCAATTGACGGTTATTGATCTATCGATGTCCGGGTTGAGCTGCCTCCTCGCTCGGACTGATCCGGGGCGCAGGTTTTTCCTCCTTGTCCTCCGCCCCGGTTATTTACTGCAAGGTGCTTCCAATGATGCGTACGGTTCACGCCATGAATAGACCTCTCTACAGTTTGGCGATTGGAACTGGGCTATGTCTCACAATTTTTGCGCAGGGTGAGCCCGTCATGGCGCAGGCCTCACGACCGATCGACGATATGCGAGGGGATACTGGAACCATTCACTTTCAAGGGCAAGCAAGGGAGGCCGTATGCGCATGAGTGCACAGCACATCCGTAGAGGGTGGTACCAATGGGCTTGATGATGCTCATGGTGTTTCTTCTGACTTCTGTCCCATGGCTTGCAGAGGCGGGGATGCCGGACGTATGGCAGACATTGACGGAAGCGGGAACTACGGCGCGAGATCAAGCCCAGTATGAAGACGCGGAGCGCCTGTTTCTGTTGGCACACCAGGAGGCCGAACTGTTTGAGCCCGGCGACAGCCGGGTAGCGGCGACGCTGAATCATTTGGGCCTCGTCTATCATGCACAAGGCCAGTATGCCCGAGCAAAGCCCTACTATGAGCAGGCGTTGGCTCGGTGGGAACAGGCGCTCGGCTCTGATCATGCGGATGTAGGCTCCGCATTGAACAATCTGGCGGTAATCTATCAGGAAGAAGGGGCCTTCGAGCAGGCCGAAACCGCCTACCTCCGCTCGCTCACGATCGGTGAACGGGCCTTAGGTCGCGGCCATCCGGAGTTGGCAGTCGGGCTTAACAATCTCGCAGGACTATATCGAAAACAGGGGCGCCTCATGCAAGCCGAATCACGATTTCGTCTAGCACTGGCCCTCCTGGCCGGCGCCGACGGAGCCACTTCGATCGACCCCTCGACGTTTCTGAACAATCTGGCGGGCCTCTACAAAGAAAAGGGGCTCTACACCTATGCCGAACCCCTGTATCGGCAAGCCCTCTCCCTCCGACTCGAGCGTTTTGGACAGCACCACCCGTCGGTTGCGATCTGTCTGAACAATCTGGCCAATCTCTACCATGCCCAAGAACTGCCCGAACTCGCAGATCACTACTACCGTGAGGCGCTGGCAGTCAGCGAGTCGGCGGCGGGACCGGAGGCCGCGCTGACCGGGATGATTCTTGAGAATTGGGCCTGGCTTTCGCACAAACGAGGGCTCGTGGATGAGGCGAAGCTTCGGTACCAACGGGCGCTGGTGATCCAGCAACAGACGCTAGGGCGCCATCATCCGATGGTGGCCATGCTCTGTGAACGCTATGCCGGCCTCTTGCATGGCCTCGGACAATCGGTTGAAGCGAACCTCTTCACCGCACGAGCGGCAGCGATTCGAGTTCACCAGACCCACTCATCCCGCTCGCCTGGACAGAACCAGCCGAACGTGACGAGTCAGGAGGCACAGAAAGGAGTGCGACGATGAGCGGGAGGAAAATTTCAGCCCTGTTTGATTGTCGTTTTTCGAGAAAGTCGAGTGTGCAAGGTATTCAACGCGTTCGCATGGGTCCATTTACAGCCAAGGAGGAATGACAGATGAAGCACACATGGACGATGGTCATGGCAGTGGCAGTACTCGGCGTGGGGCTGAGCCTCCAGCCGGCAGTCTCGCTGGCAGGGCAGGGAGAGGGTCATACCCAGGAAGTGATCAAGCACGCCAAGGAAGGAGTCGCGCATACGAAAGAAGCGATCCATCACATCGAAGAGTCCATCAAGGGGACGGGGGATGCGCATGCCAAAGAAGCGCTGCAGCATGCGAAGGAAGCCATTACCCATGCAGACGAATCGATCGCCCATGCCGAGATGGAAGCGAAAGAACACGGAGACAAAAAGAGCAAGTAAGTGGCAGCGCCCGGGCCTGTGAGGCGAGGATACATCGAATGTACTCCTCGTCTCGCCCGGCTCGCCAATCTCGCGGACCATTGAAGTGGCGCAGCATGAATCGCGAACTGAATCAGATCAACGTCATCCCCCTGGTCGATGTCATGTTGGTGCTCCTGGTCATCGTGTTGACTACTGCCACCTTCATTAACGCAGGTCAGATTCCAGTCAATCTGGCGAAGGCCGCGGCAGCTAACGAGCGGCAGGACACTTCTCTCATTATTACCGTCACGGCGGAGGATGAGTTGTTCGTGAACGATCACGCGGTCCCCGATGAGCAACTCGACGCAGCACTCAGCACCCATCCCCGCGAGTCGATGGTCCTAGTCCGCGCCGACAAAGTAACGAGGTTGGAGCGATTCGTCACCGTCGTCGATCGTGTCCGTGGCCTCGGCTTTCGTCAGGTCAGTTCGCAGGTCATTCGCCCCTGAGTTGAAAAGCCCTAGCCCGGATTATTCATGAAGGTTCGTTGCCAAAGCGTGCAGACTCGAAGCGAGACGGGCACTCGGAGGCGTGAAGCCCTGAGGCATACTCGTGCAGTATGTCGAAGGGCTGAACGGCGAGACTGCCCGTCACAGCCACAGCCGCGTATCCGCGCTTACAGCAGAAACTTCATGAATAATGCGGGCTAGCTGCCGACTCCTCACAGACTCCAGGATTGAAGCCAGCGATCGCCCCTTCCGACGTACATCCTTCCGGCGGTGTAGGCGCTATGTGTTGACACGCGTCCCCGGTCCAGCATAATGTAGGTACATCACTACATTTAGGAGGAGTTCCTATGCACATGGGACTGCGCGAGGCGAATCAGAAATTTTCCCAGTTGGTGAAGGCTGTCAAGGAAGGCAAGGAAGTACTGTTGACAGAACGTGGCAAGCCTCTGGCTGTCGTGAAGCTGATCGGAGCCTCCGATAACGCGAGTTCCGCCATTCGGAGGCTGGAGTCTGCAGGGTTGTTGCGCGCTGCATCGAACAGCCGGGCACTTCCAGCGTGGAGCCCTCGATCAGTGCGTGGCGCACCGTTGTCCCACACGGTTGCCATGGACAGAGAAGAAAAGTGACGCCGCGCCATCGGGCCTACTTCGATACAAGCGTGTTGGTGAAACGGTATGTCAAAGAGAAGGGCTCAGGCCCCACGCGTCGGCTGCTTCAGCGGTTTCGGTTTCTCTCTTCAGCGGTCGCGCCTGTCGAAGCTCTGTCGGCACTCAGCCGACGGCGGGCATGCGGTGAACTTACGCCGCGGGATTTTCTCGCCATCCATTCGAGGCTGGACAAGGATCGGGCCTATTGGGACTTAGTTGAAGTGAGCGAGCATGTCCTCCGGCACGCCGAGGAGCTGGTCCAGAAGACGGATGTAAGAACGCTCGACGCCCTGCACATTGCGTCAGCAATCATGTTTCAAACAGCCTCAGGACTGACGATTCCCTTCATCACCAGCGATGCCAAACAGCGCGATGCGGCCCAAGCCATGGCCTTGACCGTCATCTGGGTGGAATAAAGAAGCGCTTTCGGTCGGGCGACCCCGATCGTTCCTTGAACCAGAGTCTGGGGGCAATGGTCCGCGCCTAATGGGACGTGCGCGGTTGCCGCGCCTCTCGATAACGATCGACGGCGCGTCTCTTAACCTCCATTTCAACGGACTCGCCATCACCATTCCCACCGACCTCAGCGATCAAGACCGCCTCGTCCACCGTAAAATTTGTAGCACCTGTGAGCATCCGTGAGCAGACATCGGTAGACAAGATTTCTGATCGCCTCTACATTTGCGCCTTCGCTGAGTGCGTTGCCTGAAAGGAAATCACGATGCGAAGAGTTGTTCCTTTATTGATCATCTGTTTTCTGCTGTTGGCTGTTGCCTTCTCTTCAGCAGAGGCTGAGCAAGGAGGCAAAGCGGGCCTGACGCTTGACCCGATACTGCCAGTGTTCGTCGGGCCTGTGCCGATTTCACCTCCTGCTGTCCGATTCGATGAACAAGGCTCCGTGCATCTGGCCTGGCTCGAAAAGGCAGGCGCTGCTGGAACGGTCAAGACGGTCAGAATTGACGGAGAGAGTAAGACGGCTGTAACCCCCGTGCAGGTGAATCCCGAGGCATTCCCACCTGACGCGTTTCATCAGGCCCCAGGTCTCGCGACCGGAACAGGCAATCATATCTTTGTGTCGTGGTCAACTGCGAACCAAGCCCCTGGCTCTCTGTTCGCCTCGGATTTGCACGTCGCGCGCTCACAAGACGGGGGACAGACTTTTGAGAACCCGGTGCAGGTCAATGACGACGGCCTGCCGATCAGCCATACGTTTGAGAATCTCGCGACGGGACATGGATCCGACCTGTATGTGGCTTGGTTGGATGGGAGAGGCAAAGACCCCAGCGGCGCGGCGCTGCTCTTTGGCTGCTCCAACAATCAGGGACAGACCATCGGAAAAAATCTTACAGCGGATGGCATGGCCTGTCCCTGCTGTCGTCCGATGGTGACGGTGGCGCCGAACGGACATCTCTGGGTGGCCTGGCGAAAAACATTTGCAGGCAATGTGCGGGACATCGTTATGGCTAAGTCTGAGGATCGAGGACAGACCTTTTCGTCACCCCTGCTGGTGCACAAAGACAATTGGGTGTTCTCTGCCTGTCCGCATCGAGGCCCGTCGATCGGGTTCGATCGCTTTGGGCGTATTTATGTGGGCTGGTACACTGAAGGAACAGATGAGAAGCCTCGACTGTTGGTTGCGACCTCGGACGACCAAGGTCGGACATTCAGTCCCCCCGTATCCCTTCACACCTCGACCACATCTTTGCAGGATCAAATGAGGATAGCGGTGCATCCGGATGGCGCTGTTGTGGCGGTCTGGGAAGAGATCACCGGCGTTCGCAAGCGCGCTGTGATGCGGGTGTCGATGGATCGCGGGCAACATTTCGGCCCGTTACAGATCTTGAGCACCGGGGCCAAAGCAGAATATCCCACCGTGGCTATTCACGACAACGGCGCCGTCGCTCTGAGTTGGATGGAATACGCCTTCCCGATGAACCGCATTCTCCTACAACAGGGAGCGCTCTCCCTTACGGCGATCACCAAACAACCATGAGGCGATCAAGCACGCTGGATCGTCCTACCAGGATGAACAGCAGGCCGCTCGTCCACAGCGTACTCATGTTGTACGTGCTCGTCTGCGTGGCTGTTGGTGTGGGGATGGTGTTATGGGGTGGCGCGCTCGTCACAGCCTCCGCTGGTACTTCTCAATCCAACGAAAGATCGCTACCGGAGGCAGAGCCCCAGGCTCTGAAGAACTATGCGTTTCTCCATGGCCAGTGGTTTGATGGCAAAGGCTTCCGTCAGGCCACATGGTATTCGGTCCAAGGGCGACTGACTCGCACGGCACCAGCCGGCGTGGTCGAACCTGTGGACCTAGCCGGTACATTCGTTGTGCCTCCCTTCGGCGAGGCACACAACCACAACGTGGAAGGCGAATGGAGTGTGCAGGCCGTGAGCGATCGGTATCTGAAGGACGGAGTATTTTACGTCAAAAATCCAAACGACGTTCGTGATTTTGCTGTGACAATCAGGAAGCAGGTGAATCGCCCTCATACCATCGACGCCGTGTTTGCGCATGCCGGCATGACCGGGACAGGAGGCCACCCCATTGCATTGTACGAAGACATCTTACGCATGCATCGCTACGGGCCGGTCATCGGCCATCGAGAGGTGGGGTGGTTTCAGAACCGAGCCTATGTCGTGGTGAACACGGAGCACGATCTCGATGAGAAATGGGCCCTGATTACCAGCGGCAGTCCGGATTTTCTTAAGGCGTACCTTGTGCACTCAGAAGATTTTGTTGCCCACCAACGCGACGGGCATCTGAAGGGGCGAACCGGGTTGAACCCCACGCTCTTGCCCAGGATTGTCGCAAAGGCCCATGCGATGGGTCTGTCCGTGACGGTGCATGTCGAAACGGCGCCAGACTTCAGAGTCGCGGTACGAGCCGGGGTAGATGAGATTGCCCATGTGCCGGGCTGGCTGGTGGAGAGTGTGATGGATGCCGAGCGGGCTCGACTCACCGAGGAAGACGCGCAACTTGCCGCAGAGAATGGGATTGTCGTGGTGACGACGACGGTCGCGGGAGAGGCGATGCCCGGAACCGCGAGTGCTCACCCTCATGGTCACAAGCCGGACCACGCCACACCGGGAACGACCTTGGATTCCCACACGAGTGACCCGGATCTTCGCGCCCTGTCACGTGATGTGCTGCGCGCCAACATCACGCTGTTGCACCGTCACGGAGTCAAGCTGGCGATCGGCAGCGATCATGCAGAGACTTCGTTGACTGAGGTGATGAACCTCAGAACACTGCTCCCTTTCGACAATCTGACGCTGCTGAAACTGTGGTGTGAAGCCACGCCGACGGCGATGTTCCCCGGTCGCAAGATCGCACGGTTCGGGGAAGGATATGAAGCCAGTTTCCTGGCGCTCGCCGGGAACCCTCTTAAAGATTTCAACCAGGTGCAGGCGATCCGCTTGCGGTTTAAACAAGGAGTCTCCCTGCCGTTCCAGGGCCAGGGAGAAAATGAAACAGGCCGTTCGCTCGCGCATTAGTGCAGGCGCCAGGCCATGACACGGCAGATATCACCGCACCATTTTATTCACTCGTGAGGAGAGGACGTATGAATCGCGCAAGGATTGTGAACATACCCTGGACCCTGTTGGCCGGCATTGTGATGGCGGTGATCGGCACGGTTCCCTCTGTGACCTGGGGCGCAGAGGAACCAGCCGGACGGGAGGCCACCGAGTTGACGATGAAGACGGTCAAGGTCGAGGGGCAGCGGATCGAAAATGTGAACGATGTCAAAAAGGAATTTGCTCGCAGGCCTGGCAGCAATATTCTCATCGAGGAAAAGCAGATCGTCCAATCTCGCGCGCTCAATCTTCAAGATGTCTTGCAGTTTGCACCAGGGGTACGGTTTCAATCACGTACCGGAGCGGATGAGGGACAGTTTTCAATCCGAGGCACCTCGCTCCGGAACAACTTTCATCACCGGGGCATCAATATTCTCATCAACGGGATCTATTTCGGCGATGCCGATGGATTTTCTGATTTCGAGTCCATCGACCTGTTGGCCTATGAACGGATTGAAGTTTATAAAGGGGCCAATGCGTTGCGTTATGGTGGGAACACCATCGGCGGCGCCATCAATTTGTTCCCCGGACGGGTTACAGTGCCTCGATGTTGCAGATGCGATTTATGGCCGGCAGTTTCGGTATGGTCAGCGGCCAGGTCTCCAGCGGAAGAGTTATGGAGCCGTTTAAGGTCGGCAACATGGATGCCACCGCCGATTATTACGTCAGCGTATCCGGCAACCGACAGGATGGGTTTCAGGATCACAGTCAACAGGCCAGGCAACGCATCAATGCCAACATAGGATTACAGCTCGGCAATCATCAGGAGATTCGCACCTATTTCCTTCAATCTCTGGTATCCGAGGCGCTGCCCGGCGGGTTGACAACAGAGCAGCTGTTTTCGAATCGCAAACAGGCCGGAGGAGATACCCCATTTCCCGTTCCAGGATTCTTCGCCTGTGTGACGAATGCCCAGACCTGTAATTGGGGGCGCTACTACAACAAGCAGCGCATCGGACTCGCCTATCGCAATGAATTTGCCACCAACCAGGTGATTGAGATTATCCCTTACTTTTCAAACCAGTATCTCGACCATCCGATTTTTCAGGTTCTCCGGCAAGACAATATGAATGTCGGCGGAGAGTTTCGCTATGTCAACACCAATCAATTATGGGGGATGAACAACTCGTTCGTCGTCGGATTCCAGCCTCGCTATGGCAATCTGCACCAGACCCGTTCGGTCAACATCAATGGAAACGTCGGAGCGATCACGCAGAATGCGTTCCTCCGGACAACCTATTTCGGTATCTACGCGGAGAATGCGTTGGATGCCACGAACGAGCTCACCATCGTTCTCGGAGGACGGTGGGACTACAGCGGACGCCAAGGCAATGTGCAAAACTTCGGTCCGGCAGGTAATCCGTTCGATCCCACGATCCCATCCACGTTGAGCAATACCCAACAACCACTGCGGCACTTCGATGCGTTCAGTCCCAAGCTGGGATTCGTCTACAAAACCACTCCGCTGTCGCAGCTCTATTTCAATGCCAGCCGGGCCTATGAAGCGCCGCTCAATCTCGAATTATTATCATCGGTCAATGCGAATGGGAGCGGCAATACCGGGTTTCTCAACCTCGATGCGCAGCGGGCCTGGCAGTTTGAATTGGGACACCGCGGTACAACAGCCGATAAGCGCTATGCCTGGGATGTGACCGCCTACGAATTGGAAATGAACAAAGAGATTCTTGCATCGAACATCAACAGTCAGGGCACCTTCCAGAATGCCAACGGGACACGCCATACGGGTATCGAAGCCGGTGGGGCCATGGTGCTGACCAAGGGATTATTTGTGCAAGGCAGTGGGGGCAGAGAGGATAGCCTCCAAACGCGGGTGGCCTATACCTGGTCTCGATTCAAGTTTACCGATGACGTGCGTGGTGGGGGTATCGGCGGACCCGACGTACTCGTTGCGAAAGACGGGAATACGGTCGCCGGCGCGCCGGAGCATAGCCTGAATTTGGAAACGCGTTACGACCATCCGAGCGGTTGGTGGATTGCGCTGAACTTCGAGTGGTCTCTCTCGGGGTTCTATGTCGACTATCTAAATACGGTGAAAAATCCGTCCTATTTCGTGCTCAACCTTAAATCGGGGTGGAACATTACGGATCGGGTGACCTTCTTTGCAGAGGGCCGGAATCTCACGGATAAGACCTATGCTGGTGCGATTATCGTCAACGATTCACTGAACCGGTTTGCGCATCCTGGGTTAGGCATCAGCGCCTATGCGGGACTGGAGTACAAATACTAACATCCGGCTGAAACACTCTGCTTGGCCGGAGAGGGTTGAGGCGAAGATGAAGTACATCACATTTTACGACTGGTGACCATTCAACAGGAGGGAGACTCTGAATAGCCTCATCAGGTTTAGCTGCGTGATCGGATTCGCCTGTGCAGTGATGACGCCGGTCCTTACCGGCGAGCAGAAAGTGGCTTCATGTTTGGCGGAAAATTCTGTGAAGCCTATCTCGGCAATCTAGACGCGGCACTGGCGAAATTGCCTGGTGTAAAGGCTGTGGATCTCAAGAGCATGAAAGGCCATGCCCTGGTGACGATGGATGGAGAGAAGGTCAAGGCGAATCAACCGGCCGCGGCGGTGAATGGCCTCAAGGGTGATGGCTGGCATCGGACTGAGGGGGGGGATGAAGTAGACGCGCTGCAACGGGGGTCAACTAAGGCTGAAGTCATTCCCTTAACAACAATACACCGTTGATGTATGATTCTGTTCAATTTGCGAGTCCACCATCACAGAGGAGGGGTTATGAAAGCTCTCATTGTTACGGTTGCGATCTGTGGTCTTATTGCAGGAGGTCTGACGAGCCCCGTATTCGCAGGCGAAAATGGGCATGTTAAGGAAACGATCAAGCACGCCAAGGAAGGCATTGCGCACGAGAAGGAAGCCATCACACATCTGGAAGAAGCCATAAAAGGAAGTGACAATCCCCACGCGACGGAAGCGCTCGAGCATGCCAAGGAATCTCTGAAGCATGCAGAAGAATCGCTGGCGCATGCCGAACAAGCCGCGCAAAAGCCGAAAGGCAAAAGAAAGTAGGACTGTAGATTCAGGCCTTGGTACGGATATGGCTGGACGCTGGTAGGGATACGGCAAGGCAGGGACCCTCCCTGCCCTGCTCCCCTCTCCATAAATTCCGTTCACCGTTTCCGTTCTAGCAACGGCTTAAGTGTGGGGAAGACCTTCTCGACGATGAGCCGATAGCCCTCTCCTGTCGGATGAATGCCGTCGGCCTGGTTGAGCGTGGAGGACACTGCCACTCCATCGAGAAAAAATGGAATCAGCGTCAGATGATATTGCTTTGCTAGGGCCTGATAGAGCGCCTCAAACCCGTTCGTATAGTCCTGTCCATAATTTGGAGGGAGTTTCATCCCTGCTAACACAACCGTCACCGAAGCCTGCTGGAACTGTTGAACGATCCGTTCGAGATTGGCTTTCGTCTCATTCAGGCTGAGACCGCGGAGTCCATCATTACCGCCGAGCTCCAGAATCGCGATTGTCGGCTTGCTATTCAGAGCCCAGGAGACTCTCCTGACTCCGCCTGCAGTCGTATCCCCACTGACTCCCGCGTTCACAACCCGATAGGCATAGCCCGTTGCATCCAATTTCCGTTGGAGGTGTGCGGGATACGATTGATCCTGTGGCACACCTAAGCCAGCCGTCAAGCTGTTGCCGAAGGCGACAATGCTTGGGCGTCCGTCGGAGACGGGCCGCTTCGGTCGGTCCGATGGCGCCACCGCCTTCGTGTCCGGCTGTAATCCCGTGCCCTCGCGCAGGGGATTCGACGACGGGGATTGATCGGCGGACGCACGACTTCGGTCATACCCGCAGACCAGAAGCAAGCAGAGGACGAGGCAAGAAAATAGTTTTGTGAGAATCCATGAGCAGCGCATCATCATCCAGTATAATATAGCCTCGACGTGGACGATACTGTGGGGACCTGACCGACACGATGATCACCATTTCTCACCTCACAATGCGCTTGGCCGGAGGCGGCCATCAGATCACCATCCTCGACGATGTCACGCTTGAGATTCCCGATAAACAACGCGTGGCCATTGTCGGCCCATCTGGAAGTGGAAAGTCCACATTGTTGGGTCTCATCGCGGGGCTTGATCGGCCAACCTCCGGCTCCATCACGTTGGACGGCGTGGAAATCTCGATGATGCGTGAAAGTGCCTTAGCGCGGTATCGTCGCGATCACATCGGCTACATTTTCCAATCCTTTCACCTCATTCCCACCCTTACGGCGCTGGAGAATGTCCTGGTGCCGTTGGAGTTGGCCGGGATGCGCACGGCACAGGATCGCGCGACGGAACTGTTGAATACCGTCGGCCTTGGAGAACGGCTCCATCATTATCCCGTCCAACTCTCGGGAGGCGAACAACAGCGGGTGGCGGTGGCCAGAGCCTTTGCCTGTCACCCACCGATTCTGCTGGCAGATGAACCGACCGGCAACCTGGATTCGGCTACGGGCCAACACGTGATGCAGTTGCTCCAGTCGCTCCATCGCGATTACGGCACCACCCTGGTCCTCGTGACGCATGACCAGTCCATCGCATCGTCGATGGAGCGCGTGATCTCATTGCGCGACGGTCGCATCGAATCCGATAACCTCACCGATCCAGACCCCCGAGTTTCAGAGCCACCCCTGTGAATCGCTTTATCTTCAAGATGGCCTGGCGGGAAACCAGGGGAGCCTGGCGGCACTTTCTCTATTTCTTCGCCTGTATCGCAATCGGCGTGGGAGCCTTGGTCGGAGTCTCACTCTTTGGCGCACATATGGAACGCGCCGTCACGAAAGAGGCGCGCGGGCTGTTAGGCGGCGATCTCGAAATTCGCCTGACTCGCCCCCTGAGTCTGGCTGGTCAAGCGGTGCTGAGCTCGCTGGGCGCGCGCGACATGGTCTTCACCCATGTGAGCGAACTTGTTGCGATGGCAGCGCGCCCAACCCCTGGGTCATTCATGACCCAATCGACCCAGATCATCGAACTGAAAGCGGTCGAATCGGCATATCCCTTGTACGGTACGATTCGGCTCGACTCGACGCACACGCTTGACGCTCTGCTCCACCCGGATGAGCGCCGCTGCGGCGGACGTTCTTGTTTTGGCGCGGTGGTACAGGAGTCGCTGCTGATTCGAATGGGTCTCTCGGTCGGAGAGCGATTGAAGATCGGTCAGGCGATGTTTCTCATCACAGGCGTCGTGCGGACCGAACCTGATCGAATGGCCAACGCCTTCACCTTGGGCCCACGGGTGATGATTGCCCAGGAGGGGTTAGTAGCCGCTGAGTTGGTCAAACCTGGAAGCCGTGTGCGAGAACGATATCTCGTAAAAACGCCTCCCACTATGCCGCTGGAGCCGCTCCTTTCCGAGTTGCGCGACCGATTGGCGGCAGATTCCGCGCGTGTCACCAGCTATCGCGCATCCCAGTCGCAATTGAAGCAATTTCTCGAACAACTCTCACGCTATCTCGGGCTGATCGGTCTCACCGCGCTATTCATCGGCGGACTGGGTGTTGGAACCTCGATTCATGCGTTTTTGCGGGACAAGTTGCGGACGATCGCGACCTTAAAGGCGGTCGGCGCGGATTCGGCCACGGTCGTCTCAACCTATGTGGTCCAAGCGATCTTCCTAGGATCCGTCGGGAGCCTGGCCGGCATCGTGCTGGGAATCGCACTCGAACGAGGATTACCTCCGCTCGCAGCCGCCCTCTTCGCGTCGGACATCCTCGATCAACTCGGCGTGTCTTCGGAATTATCCCCGTCCTCGATCTGGCCCTTACTGAAAGGCGCCTTGCTGGGACTCTTGTCGACGTTGCTGTTTACACTCTGGCCCTTGTTGAAGATTCGAGAGATTCACCCCGGTGCGATTTTCCGTCGCGATGCAGAACAGGCAACCGTCGGGTTGGAGAACGCTGCGGCGCGGTGGTGGGTACGATGGGGACTCACCGATGGATGGAATGTCGGCACGGCCGGCGTGATCATTGTCGGGCTCTGCGCACTGTCGGTGTGGCAAGCCGGTTCTTGGTCGATCGGCCTCCTGTTTATCGGGGCGACATCCCTCGCCATCACGGTCCTCTTTGTCTGTGCGCAAGCGTTCGTGCGAGGGCTGGCCTTGATGCCGTTGCCTCGCGTCTTGAGCCTGCGCTATGCCTTGGGGAATGTCGTGCGACCGGGGAGCCAGGCGACGGGGATCATGGTCGCCATCGGCATCGGGGTGATGGTAATAGTCACGGTGTCGCTGGTGGAACAAGCGTTGCTCAGCCAAATACAGGATAATCGCCCGGCGGATGCCCCGACGTTTTTCTTCATCGATATTCAGCCCGATCAGGCTCAGGAATTCGTGTCGCTCATTGATCGACAAGCCGAGGGAGCACATCCCGAGCTCACGCCGCTGGTACGTTCGCGCCTCCATGCGATCGATGGGAAGGTCATCGCATTTGACGAAGCCGGGGAGAAAGACGAGAAACGCGCGGAAGGAAACGAGGGGCGCGGGAAACAGTGGTATTTTACCCGTGAGTATGTCCTGACCTTTCGTGATCGCCTCCCGAAAGACAATACGATCACCAAAGGGGAATGGTGGAAGCCCGGGCAGGTTTTTTCGGCCCCACAGGTGTCAGTGGAAGAAGACGCAGCCATGCATTTAGGTCTCACGATCGGATCAATCGTGGAGTTCGACATTCAAGGGGCTACGGTGTCGGCAGAAGTGAGCAGCATCCGAAAAGTCGAGTGGGGAAATTTTTCAACGAACTTTTACATGATCCTGTCTCCGGGCTCCATTACAGGGGCGCCGTTCACCTATGTGGGGACAGTGCGCGTCACTACAGAGCAAGAGGTGCCGTTACAGCAGGCGGTCGTCGCCTCATTTCCAAACATCAGCGCCATTCATATCGGTGACGTACTCGATGGGTTTGCGCGGGTGCTCGATCGTCTCTCACTGGCGATCCGGGCGGTTGCGCTCTTTTGTGTTGTGGCCGGCGGTTTGGTCATGGCAGCAGCACTCGCGGCGACACGCTACCGGCGTCTCTATGAATCGGTCATTCTGAAGGCGCTCGGCGCGACCCGCAGCCTGATTGCGCGGGCCTTTGCCATGGAGTATGTCCTGCTGGGCGCTGTCGCAGGGCTCATCGGATTATCCCTTGGAAGCATCCTGGCATGGGCCCTGGTTCGGTATGTGTTCGACCTCCCCTGGAGCATACACCCACAAGTACTCGGCATCGGCCTCTTCCTCACGATGTTGCTCACGCTGATCGTGGGGTTTGCCAGCACCTATCGAATTCTCGGCCAACGACCGTTGGCTGTGCTCCGGCACGAGTAAAATACGCAATCAGCAAGATGCTGAAAAAGCTGCCCTCACGAACCGTGAAAGGTAAAAAGTGAAACGTGAAGCGTGGGAGTACCGAGGGCTCTTCTTCCTAAACCATTCACATTTTACGTCTCACCTTTCATATTGTATGGCATGCTCTACCTGTCTCAGCCATACAAGCCAATCAAATTCCTGTCTACCAGCAGTAATTTTCCACAAACTGCTAGTGATGAGCGATCCGCTGGATTCGATGCAGACATCTGTGACCTAACGGCGAAACTCAGCCGCGCGAGCGTCGGCTGGAGCGTGTAGTTAGACCTTCTATATCTTCCAGTTTTCTCCCCTTGCCGGAGCGCAGGCTTTCCCGAGCCGCCGAAATCCGCTCCAGAAACCCGGGATCATTCTCCAAGCGATAATCAAGCCAATCGTCCTCGGAAGCAAAACCAACGAGCAACCCGGCCGGCTTCCCATGGCGCGTCACGACAATATCTTCCTTTTCTGCTTCCCGAAGAAAGCGCGACAGGTCATCTTTAATTTCAGACAGGGGGATCGTTTTCATTTCGGAACTCCGTGTTGCCGTAACCATCGCTCGGTGTAGGGCTTGCCTACTACGGCAAGCACCTCAACGCATTGATCACAAATGTCATAGAAGACGCGAATATCTCCAACACGCAATCGATACTGAGGTTTTGCCAGTCCTCGTAACCGCTTGATTCGGCTCTTGCTCACTCTTTGAGGCTCGTGACGAAGGTAGGTCTCCATCCCGTCGCGAACTTCAGAACGGATATTCGCCGGCAGCGACCTCAGGTCATCCACCGCCTCTGGCGCCAGAATGATATCGAACCGCATTCTGGCCATATTATAGCCAGATTTTATCTGAAGGTCTACCGTCTCCGCAAATCAGCGAGGACGCGGCGCGCGGCCTCGCCATTCAGCGCAGGACGGGCACGGATTATTCGGCGAGACGGGGCCGCGAGACAGCGTGGCGGGATCAGGAAATCAATTCCTGCCTCGCTATTTCATTCCTCGCTTCCGAAGTGTCAAGTTAAGCAACGACCCCACCCGTGTTTTTACACCTGAGGTATGGGAACTCGCTCTGCCGTCTTGCTTCTCGTTTTTTGCCTGGTTAAACTCTCGCCTCAGTAGTGGCTACTGATCTATTACGGAGGCATTGATGTATCTCCGTTGGTTTCTTGTGATCCTCTTGTTCTCTCACCCCGTCTGTAGTGTTCAGTCAGTTCATGCCGCGACCCAGACCTTCACCGCCACCCATACCTATGTGCTGGGCGATGACGATAGCCGCAATAGCGCCCGACAAAAGTGTCTGGCGGAAGCCAAGCGCAAAATTCTCGAACAGGTCGGCGTCTACCTGGAAAGTCACAGTGAACTTCTTACATCAGCACAATCTGGGGCAACGGGAGGCACCAAATCGTCGCAGACGACGAACGAAGAACAACAGCAGATGACGGAACGAATTACAACGCTCACCGCTGGCATCATGAAAACCGAAGTGGTGAAGGAAGAATTTGGTGATGTGAACGGACGACTACATATGACGCTCGCTGTTAAAGCGGATGTAGACCCCGATGATATTCAGAGACAGTTGGCGGCGAAGCGAGCCGATCAGGGTGTTCGGAAACAGGTGAAAGAGCAGGAGCAGCGGATAGAGAAACTGCAAACTCAACTGCGTGCGATGATGCAGGGCATGCGGAGTCTTGGCGAAATCGAGCGTGGTGGATCAAAGCAGTCAACAAAGAGTACCGTTGATCCCAATGTTGCTATCATACGTGAATTAGCGAGACAGGGTGAGGCGTATGCGCAGGCCTATCTGGAGATGATGTATGTAATTGGTAAGGATGTGCCGCGAAGCGATAACGAGGCAGTTATCTGGTTCCGCAAAGCTGCGGCACAAGGCAATGGTAATGGGCAAGCCGGATTGGGCTGGATGTATGCGATGGGCAGAGGCGTTCCCCAGAGCGACACCGAAGCTGTTACATGGTCCCTGAAAGCCGCCGAACAGGGGAATGCGTGGGGACAATTTGCATTGGGTGTGATGTATGTTGTGGGCAACGGTGTCCCCGAGAGTGAAACCGAAGGCGCCGCCTGGATGCGCAAAGCCGCCGAGGAAGGAAATGCGGGGTGGGGGCCAACCGGATCGGACAAGTTGTATCTATGGAGCAAAGGGAAGCCTTAGAGCGACACCGAAACCCTCGCCTAGTTCCGGAAAGCTGCTAAGCAGGGCAGCGCGGATAGAGAAGCCATGCTGGGCTATATGTATCGGACTAGGCAGGCATCGAGTAAGAACATGGAGAAAGCACCGGAAGGCTACTTGTATTTACTTCAGCACTCGGATAAGCCGGACATAGTGAAGATTGGAAGGACCAGACGCACCCCTCAACAGAGATTAGCGGAACACAATGTACGCGGACTTCTTGGGGAAATTGCCCTGGAGTCCGGCAAGCCATGGAAACTGATTCATTATGTCCCTGTAAAAAACGCCAGCAAAGCCGAAGCCTATGTATGGGATTATCTCTGCGTGCCCAAATTTGGAAAGATCGAATTACACGGAATGCCGTTAGACGCCATCATGGAAGCACTGAAGGCGTGTGAATATTTGGACAAAGAGAAATACGCGGCCATGTTGCTCGGGGAGCTGCGAGAATACAATGTTTCAGCACTCCTGGATTCCATTCGCACAGCACGAGAAACGGAAGCAGCAGAAAGGGCTGCCGAGAAAAAGCATGCGCGTGCCTTGAAAGCCGCTGAAACTAAGCGCAGGAATACAGGTGGCGATACATAACCATTCGCTTGTGCCGACCGCGGGCTCGTTTGGTTAGGCAGCTATAGGCGTGGCGGCACAGCGTCTGCGTTAGGGGTCAGCATGCCTCGTCTTCCCACTGGGGTCCGGCATGACTATTGACTTATTGGTCTTACCGTCGTCCGTGAAAATGAAAAGGGGACGTATTGCTCCTTCCAAGCTTGCTCGTTTTCTCCTCGTGGGGGTGGCCTGACTCACCCCTAACTGCGCGCGTCATCACCCGTTGCACTTGGAACTTGAAACCGCCCTCTATAAAGCGCACTACAACGCTTGCAAACTAGGGAACTCCCTGTTCCGACTCGCTTGTTGTCTCTCAGGGATGGGGGCTGATTGATCTTCCACTGCGCGCAAACCTTCTCACCCGCCTACCCTGCTGACAGATATTTTTCCACCGCCATGCTCTCCGATTGCTTCGCAATCGGTTTCCCGAGATGTGCCATTATCCCGAGCAAGGGCCTTCTGATTCCACAACTTCCCCAGAGGGAGCAGGCAGATTGTTCTTCACTGCGCGCATCGAGCGACCACCGCTTTATCGTGGGGGCTCTGCGAGCAAGAAGAACGGTCTGCATGCTCCCTTGCATCCTTCTGCCACCGCGCGTTGTGCGGGCCAAGCGCGTAGAAGAAACCTCCGCGACGTTCCATCTTATCCGCCTTGAAACGCCTCTTAGGCCGCTGTGAGCCGGACTTTCCTGACCTTGCCGAGCTTCACATGCTGCTTGGCTTGCCAGAGATCGTGGTTGTACTGCATGGCAAGCCAACTCTCCGGAGAACGGCCAAGCGCCTTGGAAAGGCGTAGCGCCATTTCAGGGCTGATACGGCTAGTACCCGTAAGAACGCGATTCAGCGTTGAAGCAGCCACACCGAGCTTCCCGGCCAGTTCGCGGCCACTCAGATTGTTGGGATCCAGATAGACCTGGATGATGAACTCGCCGGGATGGGGAGGATTGTGCATAGCCATTAGTGATAGTACTCATAATCCAAGACGTAGGCGTGTCCGTCTTTGAACGTGAATGTGAAGCGCCAGTTTCCAGTTATCCACACAGACCATCGACCACGCTCTGATCCCTTCAAGGGATGTAGCCGGAATCCCGGAATGTTCATGTCCTCGATGGATAAAGCCGTGTCCAAGGCTGCTAACAGCATGCGCAGGCGTTTAGAGTGGTGCGGTTGGATACCCGCTGCGCTACCCGACTCAAAGAACTTCCCAAGCCCCTTGTGTCGGAATGATTGAATCACATGCGGAATATAGCATGTTGCGCACCACGCAACAAGGACTCCCGCCACGCGGAGTATCGGAAATGACTGCGCTACCTATCTTGTTTTCCGAAGCAAATATCCCCGTCCGGATTCTAAATCGGAACAGGTCCGTGCGTTCATTGAGCCAGGTTGCTGGGAGGGCTGAAAGGGAGGAGTCGACAATCAGAGGGTCTGGTCGGAAAGACGCAAGGCGAGGAGACGGCTGAGGCGTCGCTCTTCCGATCTGAGGAGACTAGAAAACCGAAGCCCGATCCCTTCGGCGCAACGGGAACGCACAATGGCGCCATCAACCATGATGGGATCATCGTACTCGGCGGGCTGAAACTCCAGCATCACCTGACACCCCATGGGAATGCGCTGGCTTGTGCGCACACGGCACCCCCGGAGAGACAAGTTCGAGAGTGTCCCCTCAACAACGACACGCTGGCTGGGATCATGGATGGGGCGAACCTCTGCCGGATACTGGACCGAGACTCGATCATAGTTGCGGCGAGGATTGGTCTTGATCTTGCCGAGAAAGGTGGTAAATCGGT
>JBDTSF010000123.1:0-4974 GCA_039931295.1 Nitrospirota bacterium
CGTCTGCGCGACCGGAGCCCAGACTCGAAAACGCACATGATCGGAATCAACAATGCGGGCGCCTATATCCAACTGCCAGTTCTCTCCTGTCATCGCTGAGTCTCCTCTATCTTTCTTCTAACCTTAAAGGAGGTGGAGTGCTTACACAAGATCCATCGAAGGATAGATTCTCTCTTGCATAAGGATGCCAAGGCCGTTATAGATGCTTGAGTTCTAACTCCACGTGCAACCCTGCAGGCCCTGATAGGCTAAGATGTTGCGATGCCAAAGAGATGGCGGTTTCAATGACCAAGGGCAAAAAGCGAAGCATGATGCTGCCTGAAATCGAACGCGTCTGGGGTCAACAGCTCGGCGGGGCACTTGAAGCCCAGCGACTTGCATGGCTGGGTGTCCATTGTCCAGGCCATGGCATCAAGCTCCGCTTGCGAGTAGAGGCTCAAATCACTGCCCTTGGGCAGGTACTGCCGCAGCAATCCGTTGGTGTGCTCGTTGATGCCGCGCTGCCAGGGACTGTGCGGATCCGCGAAGGACACGTTCACCCCCGTGGCGTCAGTCAACCGTTGATGCGCCGCCCTCTCCCGACCCTGATCATACGTCAGCGACAGGCGCTGTTGCGCTTTGATGCGATTGAGGACATGACGGAAACCGTTCAGCGCCGCCTCAGCACGGGCATGGTCCATCCTGGCCAGCACCGTGAACCAGGTGGTGCGCTCCACCAATGTGCCCACCGCCGAGCGGTTCTGGGCGCCCTTGATGAGATCGCCCTCCAAGTGTTCCGGCACCCGACGCTCCTCAATCTCTGGCCGCCGGGCATGGAGGCTGACCATGCCCGGTATGCGCCCGCGCCGGTCTTCGCCTCGTGCCCGGGGACGGCGCGTGGCATGGCCGACGCGCAACCAGCCAATCACGTCCGTACGCCGTGCCCCACGCGGCCTGGCATCGATCGCGGTGTAGATAGTTTCGTGAGACACCCGCAACGTGGGCGTGTCAGTCTGCACACGCGCCAGTATGCCAGCCATCTGCTCGGGCGAGTCGCCCATTTTCAGGTAGCGCATGACCGGATCCCACAAGGCAGTTCCCGGTCGCAAGCGGCGCGCCGCGCGCGGTGTGCCCGTGCAGGCATGGGCGCGCGTATGGGCCGCGTCGGCACGGTAGCCGCCGGCCACCGGAGGTCGGCTAGGACCGCGACGCGTCTTCGGGCGCGTCCACCCGTTTCGACGGAGTTCGCGCGACCGCGTCGAGGCCGAACGATTCAACCCCATGGCAATCGCCGCTGGTGTGAGGCCCATCCCCAGTTGCGTGTGAATCATCGTCCGTTCTTCAAGACTCAACTGATCGTAGATTGTTCCCATGCAACATTTCCTCCCAAAATGTTGCACTTGGTATTTGAGCGCGCCCTGTATACAGTGGGCGACCGGATTCAACTCGATGGAGTGATCGACGATGTGACCGACGTGAGAATCCTTCGAACCTCGTTGTTGGAAATCGGCAACTGGGTCGGAGCCGATCAACTCTCCGGAAGGGTGGTGACTGTCACGAATCTGCCGTGTTCAAAGACCCAGTCTTCACTTACACACAGAGGGCTCCCTATATTATGGGACGAATTCACCGTGCCGGTTGCGTACGGACCTCACTGGGAACGAGCGCGGTCAACGATCCTTGACGCCAGTCGCTGACTATGCGCAGGAGACTACGATTCCCGCGAAAATTGCGCTACAACAACTGCCCGGCATGTCCTTGATCGAATCGCCCGACACAGGGACACAGGTATTTATCTCGCTCACGGAACATTGGGTGGCCTGCACATTACGATATGTGGTCCAAGCCCGGTCGCGAAGGACGGTAACACATCGGCTGCAAGTCCAAGTCCTCAAGGCCTTGGCACGCCGAGGAATCAAAATCGCCTCGCCGGCGCTGACTGTCGTGAAGTACCCGGCAGAACGAACATGGAAGGAACAGGTATGAGAGTCTGGCCAGGAAAACCCTATCCGCTCGGCGCGACGTGGGACGGTGAAGGAGTCAACTTTTCGATTTTCTCTGAAAATGCTACGGCGGTCGAGCTCTGCCTGTTCGATGGACCTGATTCCCCAAGAGAATCGATCAGAATTCGACTCGAAGAGCAAACCGACCAAATCTGGCATGTCTACATCCCTGGGCTTTGGCCCGGGCACCATTACGGATACCGAGTGCAGGGGCCCTATGCGCCGGAGGCCGGGCATCGATTTAACCCCAACAAATTACTGATCGATCCCTACGCCAAGTCGATCGCCGGAACCATCGAATGGTCGGATGCGATGTTTGGCTATCGCATCGGCGACCCCAAGGCCGATCTCTCGTTCGATACGAGGGACAATGCCGCGAACACTCCCAAATGCGTTGTGGTCGACCAAGCCTTTACCTGGGGCGGCGACCGGTTGCTCAAAACACCCTGGGACAAGACAATCATTTATGAAGTACACGTCAAGGGATTCACCGCGCAACATCCGGACGTCCCTGCGCATATGCGTGGCACCTACTCTGGGCTAACCACTCCCGCCGTCATCGACCATCTCGTCGATTTAGGTGTCACTGCCGTGGAGTTGCTGCCGTCCCATCACTTCGTCCGTGACAAACATTTGTACGATCAGGGCCTCACCAATTATTGGGGCTATAACACCATCGGATTTTTTTCGCCGGATATTCGATACGCGACATCTCCCTTACGCGGCCGTCACGTGCGCGAATTCAAAACCATGGTGAAAACCCTGCACAGCGCAGGGATCGAGGTGATTCTCGACGTGGTCTACAACCATACAGCGGAAGGAAATCAACTCGGACCGACCTTATGCTTCAGAGGCGTCGATAATGCGTCGTACTATCGATTGGCCGATGGCGACAAGCGGTACTACATGGACTATACGGGATGCGGCAACACCCTCAACGTGACTCATCCGCGAACCCTTCAACTGATCATGGATAGCCTGCGGTACTGGGTGACGGAGATGCACGTAGACGGGTTCCGGTTCGATCTTGCCTCCGCCCTGGCGAGAGAACTACATGCCGTCGATCGCTTGGGTGCCTTCTTCGATATCCTTCACCAGGACCCCATCCTTTCCCAGGTGAAGCTGATCGCCGAGCCATGGGACCTCGGCGAAGGAGGCTATCAGGTCGGCAACTTCCCCGTCGGCTGGGCCGAGTGGAACGGCAAGTACCGAGACACCATTCGCCGATACGTTAAGGGCGACGGAGGTCAAGTCGCGGAAGTTGCGTACCGGCTGACCGGCAGCAGCGATCTCTACAGTATGAGCGGCCGGCGTCCCTATGCTAGCATCAATTTCATCACGGCCCATGATGGATTCACCCTCCACGATCTCGTGACATATCACGACAAGCACAATGAGGCTAACGGAGAAGAAAACCGCGATGGCACTGATGACAATGCGAGTTGGAATTGCGGAGTCGAAGGGCCGACGAAGGACCCGGATATCCTCGCTTTACGTGAACGCCAGAAACGGAATTTCCTGACCTTGTTGTTTTTGTCGCAAGGGGTCCCGATGCTCTGCGGCGGCGATGAAATCAGTCGCACGCAACAAGGAAACAATAATGCCTATTGCCAGGACAACGAGATCAGCTGGTACGACTGGAAACTCGACCGCACGCAGCGCGATCTTCTTGGCTTTGTGCAAAGCCTGATCGACTTACGCAAACGACATCCTGTTCTCAGACGGAGACGGTTCTTCCAAGGGCGTTACATCCGCGGATCTGAAGTCAAAGACATTTCATGGTTCAAGCCGGACGGCAAAGAGATGAGCGACGAGGACTGGAATGCCGGATATACGAGGTCTTTGGCGTTCAGGCTTGCTGGAGATGCCATCGGAGAGACTGATGAGAAAGGGCGTACGATCGTCGACGATACCCTCCTGATGTTGCTCAACGCCCACCATGAAGAAATCGCATTTACGCTCCCAGCCCATAAACGCGGCGTCCGGTGGCAACCGATTCTTGATACCAGCATCTCCGCCAGCATCGAAAAACAGGTCAACCTCCTCAAGGGGGGAGAGCGGTATGAGCTGGAAGCGCGGTCGATCGCCGTATTGCGGTTGAGCGACAGTCAGTGACGCGCCTTGTCAGTTTGCAATAGCCACCGGCACCAAAGACCCATTACCACTTTCTCAATGAACGGGCCTAGATCATCTTCGGCACGCAGCCGAGGCGGCTGTCGCTGCCTCTCCACAAGATACTGCGATCTTTCATTTTCGGAAGACAGTGGACCTCTTTTGCCAAAGTCTTCCACCTGTCAAACCATAATCACTGCGTTTGTTCGCGTTACCGATGGGGCACACTCAATAGTGCGTTGCCCTCTGGCTGGCTCAAGGCAAGGAAACTTCAGAGTTACCGTTCGTGGTGAGCTTGCTGAACTATGAACGGCAGCATACACATGATTTGCCGATAGGCTCAGTATTTTTCTCAAGTCGGCGTGCGGCATGACGCGAAGATAGTTGACACTTGGAGGAGTTTAGGACTACACAGCACCTATGGCTATTCATTCTCTCGCAGGACACCCCGTACCGGCATCGATGCTGCTTGATACATTGAAGTTGATTACGGCCTACACTTCTGAGAGGCCCGATGTCATGGTTCGTGATCAGCGCGTTGCCTTTGGTACATCAGGACATCGGGGCTCTGCCTTCAAGCATAGCTTTAACGAATGGCATATCCTGGCCATTACGCAGGCGATCTGTGAGTATCGGGTTAACCAGGGTACAGTTGGGCCACTTTATCTCGGCAAGGATACCCACGCACTCTCCGAACCAGCTTGTGCAAGCGCAATCGAGGTGTTGGCAGCGAACGGCATTGAAGTCATGATTGATCAGGATGGTGGGTACACCCCCACTCCGGTCGTCTCTCATGCGATCCTTACCTATAATCGAGGGAGAACATCGGGGTTCGCCGATGGCATCGTCATCACTCCCTCCCACAATCCGCCGGAAGACG
>JBDTSF010000124.1:0-3510 GCA_039931295.1 Nitrospirota bacterium
GGCGCCACCATCATCAGATCGGCCAATTCATCGATCATCACCACGATGTAGGGCAACGGCTCAGGCGGAGTCGGAGGAGGCGTGAACGATCCGGGGCTGCCATCCGGGACGACCGTCTCTCCGGCAGAGAGCCGGTCTTCTTCAGACAAAAACTGGATCGGCAATTCCGGCTGATCCGCCTTAGTCGCTGATTCCGTATCCAATACACCCTGCTTCCCCGCAACTTTCCGATTATACGTCTCGATGTTGCGCACCCCTGCTTCAGCGAGCAATTTGTAGCGCCGCTCCATTTCAGCCACCACCCAACCAAGCCCTCGCGCTGCCGACTTGGGGTCGGTGATGACCGGCCGTAACAGGTGAGGAATACCGTCGTACGTCTGAAATTCGAGCATCTTGGGGTCGATCAGGAGCAGCTTGACCTCATCGGGTCGCGCTGAAAACAGCAGACTCAGAAGCATGGTATTGAGACTGACGCTTTTCCCGGCCCCTGTGGCGCCGGCGACCAGCAAATGCGGCATCGTTTTCAGATCGGCGACCGTGGGGGCCCCGAAGATGTCCTTCCCCAACGCCAAGCTGAGTTTTGATCTGGCGCGCGAAAAAGCCTCGCTTGTCATCACTTCTTTCATCGATACCGTTTCGCGATAGAGATTCGGCACCTCGATCCCGACCACCGACTTTCCTGGAATCGGCGCAACAATCCGGAGGCTGATCGCCTTCAGCGCCAACGCCAAATCATCGGCAAGGTTCACGATGCGCGCAACCTTGGTCCCCGGCGCCGGCTCGAACTCGTACATCGTCACAACTGGCCCAGGGCGAACTTCCGTCACCTTTCCTGCAATGCCAAAACTGAGTAGGGCTCGGGTCAGTACATCGGATTGCGCCTTGATTTCTTCCTCCGTGACACGTCCGAGCGGGCCTGACGGATCGCTCAAGAGGACAGCCGGATCCGGCAAGATATAGTCCCCCGCCTTCGTGTGGGTGGTCATGACCTGTTTATCCGACTCAGACTCAATCGGCTCAGCCGGTTCGGGAATCGGTTGCCGTGACGGCTGAATGACCGGCCAATTCAATTCCGGTTCTGCCATGGCCTCTGGAAGCGTCTCTTCGATCACCGCGCGAATGGCAGAAGACGATTTCTGTCTCGTTTTCCGTGGAGACTCGCGAACAGATTCATCTTCCTCCGGCCGATCCGGGATCAACGTCCGTGCCCGATTGAACATCCAATGACCCCACCCGGGAATCCGCCGGGCGATCTCAGCCAGAGAGATGGGCGCCGTGAAGAGCAGTGAGACCAGTAACCCCGCCACGATCAAAATATGGGCGCCGGTACTTGCAAAATAAGCTCGTAAACTCTCGGCCAGCACTTGTCCGAAGATGCCTCCCGCCATCCCTCGATTAATAAGGCCGCTGGCGACGGTCGGCACCGCCATGACTTCGAGATGGAACAGGCCGCTGAGAAACAACAATACCGCCAGCGAGGCGCCGGCGTTCCGCAGACGAATCGACAGATCGCTCTGTGTAAAACAGCGCGCGCCTAAGAAACCGAGGAGAATGGGAAATAAGTAGGCGGCCCCGCCGATCGACCAGAATAAGGCAGACGCGAAGTACGCACCGACCGAACCAATGAGGTTTTTAGATGGAATGGCTGCAGTGGCCCCGGCCTTGAGTTCCCCTGGAACAAAAGACAGCATGCTGAGCAGCGTCAAGAGCGCCAACGCGATCAGGACGACTCCGATCACTTCTCGTTTGATGTGTGAAGAGGGGGAAGCGGCGCTGCGGGCCTCGCCCCGCTTGGCCGAAGTGGATGCACCCATAGAACGGATGCTAGCACAGGGAATTGGTCATTTCAAACGAAGACGCTGTTGGAAACAGCCCGTAGTATGCACGTACACCTAGCCCGCATTACTCACGAAGACTTCTACTGCAACCGCCGATACGCTGCTGCGACAAGCCTGACGGCGGGCGGGCTCGCCGGTCAGTCGGTCAACATACTGTTTCAAGTATGCTTCCCTCCCTCGCGACTCCGCGCACCCGTCTCGCGTGGCGTCTCGACGGTTTCGTCACGAACTCTCGTGAATAATGCAGGCTTGTCAACCGAGCGCTAACGCGAGCTGGAGAAACTCCTCAATCGAGAATGTTTCTGCTCTGCGGCTTGGAGCAATATCCAATCGCTGCAATGTTTCAGTCACAGAATGAAGTGCATACCCTTCGTCGCGAAGGGAATTCACAAGGGTTTTCCTTCGATGCGCAAAGGCGGCCTTCACCAACGCGCGAAATGCGACGGCTTCCTGCCGGCTGAGCCTCGCGCCTTCCTTCATGCCCAACCGCACCACCGCAGAAGCCACGTCCGGTCTGGGGCGGAAACACTGGGCCGAGACACGAAACGCTTTCGTGATGTCTGCCGCATACTGCGCCATGACGGAGAGCACGCCGTAGTCGGACCCGCCTGGCTGTGCCACCAATCGATCAGCCACTTCGTCCTGCAACATCAGCACCATCCGCGGAAACCGGCCCCGCTGATCGAGTAATCGAAACAGCAACGGGGTTGAAATATAGTAGGGTAGATTGGCTACGACGACCGTCCCCATCGGCAAGCTCTCGACCGGATACGCCAACGCATCATCACAGACCAACTCCACATTCGGAAGCTCCGCCTGCCTGGTTTCGAGATAGGCATGAAGCCGTGGGTCCACTTCGATCGCCGTGACATTGCCGGCGGCGCGACTCAGCGCCTCCGTCAAGATGCCTCGACCTGGACCGATTTCCAACACATGGTCGTTGGAACTCAGTTCCGCCAGCGCGACGATTTTGCGCACGATGTTGGGGTCAACGAGAAAATTTTGACCGAGCCGTTTGTTCGGCGTCGGAAGATCCGGGGTCAACACCGGTCAAGTCCCACTGGAAGGGCGAGAAGTCGTATGCGCGAGTTGTTTTGCCAAATCGGTGAGTGGGTTTCTGAAATAGTCGATGAGATCGGTAAACTCTTCTACCAGATCGTTGGTAAATGAGGGTCCCGGTTGTAAGGCGGAAAACTTTTGCCCCTCTTTCTGGCCCAGGGATTCAGTGATAAGGGCACTCGTCCGCGCTTTCCACTTTGCCACTCGTTCGGCTCCGGCAACGGTATTGAGTGTCTCCATGGTCTCTTGGAAAATCTGATCCAATTCCTTCAACTGCTTCTGAAGCATGTCCCGCGTGGATTCCGATTGGTTAGGCATCAATAGGCTCCTGTTGCATGAGTCGATCCGGTTTTGCTCATTCTTCCGGTTTGTTTTGTTGAAGCACCGTTCACCGACGCCGCGCGACGAGCTTGGCAGCCAGCGTGATCGCCTCGATGAGACTACCGGGATCCGCAACACCCTTCCCGACAATATCGAATGCTGTGCCGTGATCGACCGAGGTGCGAATGATCGGCAACCCCACGGTCACGTTGACACAGGTGCCAAAGGCGACAAGCTTTAACGGAATGAGCCCCTGGTCGTGGTACAGAGCCACCACCGCGTCGTAGTCGCC
>JBDTSF010000125.1:0-3782 GCA_039931295.1 Nitrospirota bacterium
GTACGCCGCGTCGGCAGCACGACATCGACAAAAGTCGATGTCCGTATCATTGCCGCGACCAATCGAGATCTCGAACAGCTCGTCAAAGAAGGAAAGTTTCGAGACGACTTATTTTATCGGCTCAATGTCGTGCGGATCACTCTGCCGTCGTTGGTGGAACGGAGGGAAGATATCTCGATGTTAGTGCATCACTTCTTGCAGAAATGTGCAGCCGGGGAGACGCATGCTGTGCGCGGAGTGCTACCGGAAACAATGGAGCTATTGATGCAGTACCGATGGCCCGGCAATGTGCGCGAACTGGAAAATGCCATCGAACGAGCGGTCTCCTTGAGCCACGGTCCCCTCCTCACGCCGGAGGATCTTCCTGCGTCGCTACATCGAACGGAACTGCCGACGAAAGAGACCGGCAGAGCAACCGACCACAACGATGAGGGATCTTTATCGCTTGAGGAGGTCGAGAAGCGTCATCTTGCCCGCGTGCTCAAGGAAACGAAGGGGAATAAAGTCAAAGCCTCAAAGATTCTTGGTATCGATCGGCGCACCCTCTATCGAATGGCCGACCGGTTTGGGTTGGACCTTGGTGAGGATGCCGACAACGGAGAGCTCGAGTAGGAGGTGAGTCGTCTCCCGTTATGAGACGGCTTCTCCTGCGTGGGTAACGAGCGTCACGTCGATCACGTCCAGCTCATGAAGGAGAGGAGATTAGCATGCGTGGGCACGCCTTTGATAAGCCTGATTCAAAAATATTGTGAGTCATTTAGCCGTATCGGCCTTCAATCGGTAGACAAGATGCGTGTCGGTTTGTTGGACACCGTCAATCTCATGAATCCGGCTCAGCACCAACTGGGTCAGGGCATCCTGGTCTGAAACTTCTATCACCACAATAATATCGGGCTTGCCCCAACAAGGATCGATCGTCTTAATCTGCTTGATGCCAGACAACGCCCGAACCACATCGCCCGTGCGCCCTGGCTGCACATTAATCAGTACGTAGGCCCGATCCGACATGATTCTCCCACCATCGACTGGAGCGTGAATCGTACATGGCACTGCAGGAATCGTGCGATCTTTGTCAACGTAGCGAATGCTCGGCGCCTCTGTCAATGTAAGCGTACCTCCAGCCAAGCTAGGACGCGCGACAACGGCAGATTTTGGTCTTTTCATGTATCACCTCATTTCGGGGCAACCAGTAAGTCGACAGTAAAAGAATCGTTCACGCTCGTGAGACTCGTTTCGAAGCCTTGAGGGTTCCCGATACGGCCGTCAGGATCGTACATAAAAAACAAGAGCGTGGTACAACGGCCGTGGAATCGATACCGTGCGGCATCAACCCGAAGTTGATCTGTAAGATCTTTGGCAGTAAGGCCAGGCCTGGTTTTCTTGACGATCACCGCAAGACGGCTCTCATCCAGCAACAATGTCGTGCGCAAGGCCCCGCTCGAATAGCTCGGCGTCCATTCATCCGTGTCGATATCATTAAATTGAACCCGTAGAAGCGCATGCAGAAGATCTTGCACATCAATCTCGTCTTCCACCTGAAGCGTCGCCCGGTGTTCCCCACGAAGTCGCAACTGCCTGACAACAGCATGGAATCGGCCGCAGACAAACTTCACGAGTGCGACAGGGTCCGATGCGGCCTGAGCAAGCTGAGGTCCAGGGTCCAGAGGCGAGAAAGCGCTGGTCGGTAGTAAGGGAGACTTATTCAGATTCCGAAAGACAGCCGGGGGTTCCTGAATCTTAGGCTGTGGGCTGGCAATGGAATTTTGGTGCACGCTGAGCTCCGGTTCAAGTTGTGGAGATGTGGCCGACTGGCCGGTTAAGGATACATCGGCTTGTGCAGTCTGTCCCGCTTGTGATTGCGATGGCTGGGGCTCTGGGGTAACTTGAGCCACTTGCTCCAAAGGCGACGAGGCATGCGGCATCATCTGCGTAACCGGTGCTGCCAAAACTGGCGATGGTTCGAGTGCAGCCATCGATGGACTCAGCGGTTCAAGCTTTTGAGAAGAAACGAGCGGAACCGGAGGAGCCGGAGCTGGGCTCGGTACAGTGGCGGCTGGGACCAGGCCGAGTTGTGGCGGTGGAAGCTTGGGCTCCAGAGCAACTGGAATCACCGGGTGCGAAGGGAAATGGGTCTGCGACATCGTCATCGCGACCGGGGCTGGTGAAATCGATGATAATTCAGGCACAGATGTCGATGGGCTCAGTGGCTCAGGTTTATGCAAAGAGACCGGAGGAACCAAAGAAACCGGAGATGGATTCGGTGCGGCGGTAACTTGGGCCACCCCGAGGTTCGTAGTCATGGTCACCGGCGAGGGCGAAATCGTTCCCGTTTGCGTCAGGGTCATCTGCACGGTCGAGATCGACGCCGGCACGACGGTCATCTGTGGGCGCACGGGGGCAGACAGGGGTGGGACCGGCGGCGCTGGAGGGATTTGCTGGAGTGGAGGTTCTCCTCGCAGCTCACGTTTTTTTTGCTCAAGCGTGGCAATAAGGGTTTTAATGAGGGCGATGCTCTGCTGCGTACCCTCTGGGGTGTCCATGAGAAGTCTGTGATGGCGATGCTCTTGGAACTCGGGGGATTTCTCGCCAAACGTACGGCGAATGCACTCGCGGAATTGCAACTCTGTTCGTGCCCTGGCCGCATCCAGATAGGGGAAGCCTTCTCGGCCCAAGTCTTCCACCCGTGCGAGAAATTCCCGGAGGTTTTCAACGCCGTGGGTGAGGTCTTCAACGGTAGCGGCTTTGGACCGTACGCGAGACGGTTCTGATGTTTTTGCTCGTGCCATACAGTCTGGAGGAAGTCTAGCCCAGCCTCCACAACGTGGCAAGAAAACATAGGAAAGTTGACGAGAATCTTCGAACCCGCCTCTAAAACAGGACGGCCTATCCCCCACTCACACGGCGACTCACTCATGGCCAAACTGATGCGGCTATGACGCCTACGATGACATCGAGATGATTCTAGATGCCATCTTCTGGCCTGGCTCTCGTACAGTTGAGGCGACGGCAGCTTGCCCCTGCCCAAGTCGATTCCGCTCCATCACAGAGTCCAGGACGTGTCCGCAATTGAGACAGCGCCAACCGGCCAGCCACATATCTTCCGCGCTCTCCATGAGATCTAAGAAGTGATCTTTCGCCATATAACCCTGACAACGTGTACAGGTCATAATGCCCTCCTTGTGTACCAATCTAGTCACAAGAATACCTGTTCACTCTGAGTTGGTTAGACCGAAAAGAAGTAACTCAAACGAAGGGGGACGTCACATAGCCCGTATCGCTCATGACAACTCGTTATCCCCTGCCCTACTTCCGCGATTCTATGGAGAAGAAGGAAAGGGGAAGCGAGACTGCGCCGCTTGAAGCTCGATCAGGGGAAAATAATTTTTCTGTGGCCTGTTAGGTTGGTGAGCCCTGGTAGACCAATAGAAGGTCGTGGAGTCCCGCCAACACTGATGGCTCCATCGGGCCAAACTTGACTCCGAACTCTTGATTGCGCGTCCATCGCACATAGGCGCAGGGAATCTGAATGGGTGCAGCAGATTCACCGACCGATAATCGGAGGGCAAGGCGCATACCGACATGAACTGAACGTGTGCCGAAGATCTTCATTCCATCGCCAGAAAGATCCGTCATCGTTCCCTGCTCCGTAAAGTTCGGCCCAAGGTATTCCACCACGCACGGGTTGGCGAGGCGGCTTCTTGGCTTCGAGGTGTTGCGCTTCGACACGGTCGCTCCTTTCTCAAGATGGTTCGCTTCTTCAGAATGAGTATACGCAACCACGC
>JBDTSF010000126.1:0-2231 GCA_039931295.1 Nitrospirota bacterium
CGCCGGCTGTGGCGTGGACTGTTCCCAATATATGTAACGCGTGTCCGTCGCGATCTCGAATGATCTTACCAGTCCAAACGCACCATTGGACGCTGCCGTCTGGTCGCAGGACGCGATGTTCGAATCTCACATCGGCACGCTGTGACTCCATCGTGTGGCGCATGGCAAGCACAACAGCCTCACGATCGTCTGGGTGGACGAGCCCGAGCAAGGCGTTCTGTGTGCCACGGGCCGATCCAGGCGCCATGCCGAGCAAGGTGTCGACCTCTGGCGACCAGTAGAGTTGACCGGTCTGGAGGTCCCAGTCCCAGAGCCTCACCGGCGCAGCGGTCAGGGCAAGACGGCGGCGCCTGTCACCGGCATGGAGCGCATCTTCGATACGCTTCCGCTCGGTAATGTCGGTGGAGATGCCGCCAGTCGCATAGGGTTTACCGGTATCGTCGCATAGCGGGAATTTGATCGAGATGTAGGCATGAAGGCCGTCGGAATGGGGCGCGTATTCCTCATATTCCACCGCGCGGTTCCGCTCCAACACCGCCACATCATTGGCACGAAACGCATCGGCGATGTCCTTGGGGAAAATCTCGTGATCGGTATAACCGATAATCTGGTCCATGGTGAGGTGAAAGAGCTGTTCAAATCGGCGATTGATGAGAAGATACCGGCCATCGGTGTGTTTCACATAGATCACGGCGGTGGTGTTATTGACGATACCTTGGAGGAGTTGCTCGTTCCGGCGAAGCGCATGCTCTGCGCGCTTGCGATCAGTCACGCACTGGAGGGAGCCGGCCATGCGGACGGCCTGACCGGCGTCGTTCCAGATGGCCTGGCCACGGGCACGGAACCAGCCATACTCTCCTGCCTTGGTGAGGAGCCGGTATTCCACATCGTAGGGATCACGGCGCTCGATATGGGCGGTCAAGGCTGCGAAGATGCGGTCGGTATCCTCGGGATGAAGCCGGGACGCCCAACTTTCCAAGACATCGGGGAATTCCTCGTCGGTATACCCCAGCATGGTTTTGACGCGAGGAGACCACCATACTGGGGTGCGCGGTGAACTCCACGGTTCGCTGGAAAGGAACCGTCCATCCCAGAAGCCGTCATTGGAACCTTGGATCACGAGCCCCAACCGTTCCTCGCTTTGGCTGAGAAGGTGTTCCGTCCGTTCGACCTTTACAGCGAGTTCCTTCACCCCGATGGCGCGGCGCAGTGTTTGCCTGAGCTCCTCTCGATGATAGGGCTTGGTCAAATAGGCAAACGCCCCTTCCTTCAGCAATCCCACGGTGCGGTCGAGCGCAATATGAGCGGTCACGATTACGATGGGGAGAGAGGGGTCCAGGCGTTGCGCTTCTTGTAAGACATCGAGTCCATCGCCGTCTGGCAGGCCCAGGTCTAGCAACACAGCGTTGAAGTGATGGGTTCGAACAAGTTCGATGGCGCTCGCGACGGTGCCGGCAACCATGACGGTGTAGCCATCATGGTGCAGCAAATCCCGCAACCCGATCACGAGGTCCTCGTTATCTTCCACGACGAGGATCTCGTATGGAGACAATTGCCCTGTCATCGCACCCTCAAAATTTCACCCTCAGCCTGGCCTCGATGTAGCTTGACCATGTCATACAGAAACCTATAGACTGTCCGACAGGAGGTGCTCCATGGCTCTTGTTCAAGTGTCCGCCAGATTAAACTCCGACAAGTTGAAACAAGCCAAGAAGGCGCTTGGCGTAAAGACCACCAGTGAAGCGATTCAAAAAGCGTTGGATCTGGTGACTGAGAAGGCCGCTCATGATGGGGTGATTCAACGGTATAGCGCGGTCGGGAAACGAGACGCCTTTGAAGACAAGTAAGTTTGTCGTTCTGGATACGTCCGTCTACATCGAGAATTTCCGAACCGGTCGCTTCACCTTTCGTCTTATGCAGTCTCCGTACATCGTTCGCTGCTCCTCCGTGGTGCTGCACGAACTGCTGCGTGGCGCCAGACCAGGAATTGAACGCCGCTTTGTCGCTGATCTGATGAGGCGATGCCAGATTCTCACACCAACTGAATCGCACTGGCTGCAAGCAGCGGATGTGTTGAGCGCCGTCAGAAGGCATGAACAGTATGACACGACGAAAATCAGAGAACTGGCATTCGATGTTTTGATTGCACTCACAGCCCGTAGCATCGGTGCAACCGTGATTACATGTAACGAAACAGATTTTCAGGTCATCCGACGTCATCTCTCGTTTCC
>JBDTSF010000127.1:0-6490 GCA_039931295.1 Nitrospirota bacterium
TGTACTTCGTTCAGCGCCCGCTCGGAGTCCAGCACCGTATATTCAAGCAACGAGATCATCAACAGTGAAAGAGGGACCAGGTACACAACAGATTGAAGGCCAACCCGCTGGTAAGAAACAGTCCATTGTCTGAAAAGAATTTGCGTAGGCCCATGGCGAACAGGGACAAAACGGATATACGTGCGTACGCCATACCTACCTTCATAATTAGCCGCGACCTATGACTAACTCGACTCGCCCGACTCGATCAGCTGCGACCCCGACCGGAGCGCCGTTGTGCTGAGATGGCCTGCGCCATCAAACCCACGTGGGCAAGCTTGGGCCAGTCCTCCAACGTGCTTGCGGAAGGCCCGGCTTTGATCCGCCACGACGGATAGGCATGATCGCCTGGAATATTCGGCGTCTCAACATCCCCCAGGAGGTCTTCCAATGAGACAAGGACCAACCGGCTGGGCGTGCGAGCCACATAGGCATACAGGGCTCGACAGAGGTCATCCGTCATGGCCGGCACGGCTTCTGCCGATCGTGGACATCCCGCAGGAAGAAGATGCTCCCTTGCAAGCGCGTCTAACAGCGCCTGCTTGTCCCGCGCGCGAGTCGCCACATCCCGCTCTCGCCACTGAGACTTGGTGTAGAGCTTCAGCTGCGTCTTCCACTCAATGTCGCGGCCGACCCAGAATCCTCGGAGCGTCGGCAAATCATGCGTCGCGACCGCAGCTGCTGCATGGCGAGGGAATCGAGACGGCTTCGCGAACCGTCCCTTGGCTGTCTGCTCGAAGAGAAGCAGTCGATACGACAGCAAGCCACCCTCCATCAATCGGGCGCGAATGGCAGGGGTGACCGTTCCCAGATCTTCGCCGATGACCATGACTTTTTGCCGATGGCTTTCGAGCGCCAGTATGCCCAGGAGATCGTCCGCAGGATATCGCACATAGCTCCCCTGCGCCGGGGGGAGTTCTTCAGGAATCCAGAAGAGACGGAACAACCCCATCGCATGATCGATTCGGATGACACCGCACGCCTGCATCGTTCGGCGATAACAATCCGCAAACAGGCGATAGCCGTCCTTCCGGATTCGTTCGGGATCAAATGGCGCCAGATTCCATCGTTGCCCGTTGGGAGAAAATAGTTCCGGGGGAGTTCCGATTGAAACGTACGATACGAGCTGCTTTTGAAAAGCCCAGGCATCTGCTCCTCCCGGATCGATCCCGACCGCCATATCCTGATATAGGCCGATCGCCATGCCGGCTCGCCTCGCCGCAGCCTGCACGGAGACAAGTTGTTGCTGGCACTGCCACTCGATATATTGAAAGAATTGCTTTCGGCTCCGGGAACGGGCAGCCACGCTCTTCACAGCCGGCGAATCGGGATGTCGATATGGTTCGGGCCACGAACGCCATCCTCGCAAGCTGGGTCCGGAAGCTATCCTACGGCGAGCCATCCGCTCCTCCAAAGTCCGAAAGAGAGCAAACCGCTCCAAGGCCTCCCCTTGCTCGCGGACAAAACGGTGAAATGCCCTGGCCCTGCTGGTCTTGTGCGCCACATGGCGACGTTGAAATACTCGGAAGAGCGTTTCCAATGCGGCCCACTTCATTCGTTCGACCGCTTCATACTGCACCAGCGGATTCCGACGCAACGAGTCCAGCTTCGCCTGAAAGTTTGGAGCCTTCACCATGGCTTGCAGGGACGGAGCTTGGCGAAATTCAGGAATCCCTTCGAGATCCAGATACAGGGGATGATGAAAGAGGCGGCTGGACGGTGAATAGGGACTCACTTGTCCTGGAGGAAGAGCATGGAGGGGGTTCACACCGAGAAGGTCCGCGCCAAGCGTAGCACCCGCCCATCGGATCATGTCTTTGAGGTCCCTGAAATCCCCGATGCCCCAGCTTCTCGAACTTCTGAGCCCGTACAACTGAACCGTCAGGCCCCAGGCACGGTTGGAACCACTCACCCTCCGGTGAAGATAGGCTCGGTTCGGGACCACAATGACGGTCATTGTCGCTCGACGGGTGCCTTGCGGTCCGGATACTTCCACCGATAGCGCGTGATAGCCGAGAGGAATCGTCTTGGGAAATGGCACCGCAAGTTCGAAATGGCAGACTCCGTTTACAATCGCCCTATTCAGCACCTTCAACCGCTCACTTGATATTCGGCAAGTAGTGGTCCCTCTCCCTTCCAGTGTTAACCTCACGATAAACCGAAATCGACCGAGGTCATCAGAATCTCCGGGGAGACGGACCGCAAATGTGCGGGGTAACCGATCGATACGGGTCACCATCACAGGATCGAGCATCTCACGCCACCGCCTGGCACGAGACTCCCGTAAGCGCATCTGCAACTCCTCGGGCGTGTTCGCCTGGACACCCATGACATCGAGTATGCGGCGGAGAGTTTGATCGGCAACCAAGCGGCGCCGGCCTCCTTCATCCGCATAAGAGGTCGCCACGCCACATAAGCCAGCCAGCTGCCGAAGCCGAGCGTCGGCGCGGCTAGGCTTCGCCGTTTCACCTATACGCAGGCGTATGTTCTGTGCTTGCTTACTCTTTTGGCCAGTCAACCCCATAGGCGTCTTGCTCCTCTCTGCTTTTTTTGTCGGCATGCTCAGCACAAACAGTTCCCAATGGTTCGTGAGCTCGGTCGTTCTATTCCATCGGCAAGGTCGGTGCCGGCTCGCAGGCTTCGGTCCTCCCACCAAGCAACTCTTCCGGTTGCCGGCGATGAGGAAGTGTTCATGAACCCACGGGCTAGCGAGCCACCGGTTGAACCGGCTGCAACCCAGCCACATATAATGGTGCCGGCTTCCCCTGCTTGGGTTTGCCCCAATAGATCGTCTGGTGCGGGAAGGGGATTTCAATCCCTTTTGCATCAAACGTTTTTTTGATCCGGCGATTCATTTCGTGGCCGATCCGCCATTGCTTGATGGGCTTCGTCTTGATCCGGCATTTGATGATCACCGCGGAATCGGCGAACTCATCCAGACCGAACATCCCAAGAGGCTCCAGGATGTCTTCGGCGAACTCTGGATCGCGCCGAAGCTCCTGCGCAATCTCCTGCAACACATCCATCACGTCATCGACATTCTCCTTGTATGCCACTCCGATATTGAACACTTAAAACGAGTAATCCTTCGTCATGTTCTTCACTTTATCGATAGACCCATTGGGGATCACATGAACATTGCCGGATAAATCACGGAGCCGAATGGCGCGCAATTCGATTTGTTCGACCAGACCCGACACCCCTGCGACTTCGACCACATCTCCGACTCGGACGGAGTTTTCTAGAATGATAAAGAACCCGGCAATGAGATCCTTTACGAGGCTTTGCGCTCCGAATCCGATCGCCAAGCCACCAAGCCCGGCTGCCGCCAACAGGGGCTTCAAATCAATGCCGAGCTCGGACAGCATCATCATGACTCCGACGAAAAAGATCGTGATCCGCGCGATGTCTCGGATGATATGCGTCAACGTCTGCGCGCGCTGGATTTGGTCTTGGCCAGGCAATGTGCCTTCATAGAGTGTGCGTAGTTTCGATACGCCATGTTTGAGTAACGACAACAAGACCACCATGGCCCCCGCAATCAAGAGCATCCGTACCCCTGAAGTGAAAAGCCAATCGAACGATCGATCGAGCAAGCGTGAAGTATCAGGCACCATCATGCTGCACCTCCTTCCATATGAAATCCAATGTCAGGTGGCAACCGGGTCATCCATGCGCCGCTCGGTCTGTCCCTGTTGGGCGCTCGACGAGACAGATACCGACGCGACATAAATGGAATGAGTCGCGACGCTCCCTGCGGAATCAAGATGATGCTAAAGGCCAGCATCGCCACCGGGGTCATGTGGATGACAAGATCCATAAATGTCAGACCTGTTGCGGAAGCGACCATGATATTCGGCGGATCGCCGGTGAGGGTCGCAGCCCCGCCGGTGTTTGACGCATTGATCTCGGCAAATAGCAGGGGATAGGGATTGATGGTCAGTTCATCCGCAATGAGCAAGGTGACCCGCACCACCAGCAGCACCGTCGTGACATTGTCTAAGAACGTGGAGCGCACCGCGGTCACGAGGGAAAGCATGATCAGAATCCCCCACGGGCTGCCCTTGGCCGCCTTGGCGGCTTTGATCGCCAAGAATTGGAAGATGCCGCTCTCCTTGGTCACGCCGACCAGAATCATCATCCCCGTCAACAAACCGATGGTGTTGAAATCGATCCCCTGAATGACCTATTCCTGAGTCAGCACTCCCGTCCCAATGACCAAGACTGCCCCAAGGAGCGCCACAATCGCCCGGTTAAATCGTTCAGAGATAATGACCGCATAGGTGACCACGAGAATAGACGCGGCCAACCACAGTGGGGAGAATCCTAAAATCGTCTGAATGGAGTTCTCGTGCATGCCTCGGATTCCCGTGCCAATTCTCGGAAAGGAAAGAAGAGCGGTTCAGCTACCCTCTGGAAGATCTTGGTCAGACAGGAAGGCTGCCACCATGACTTCCTCAATCAAGCGCATCCATATCCCTGAAGAGAATAACCAGTCGAATATCGATCGAACAGCCGCAACATATCAAAGACGATCATGCGCGCCTCTTCCAATGTGAAAGCCGACAGCGTGTAAGAACCGAGTTATCCATGTGTCGCACGATCTGTCCGTGTTGGGGGATCGGCCGAGACAAGGACCGCTACGCCGAATGGGGGAATGACGAAGGAAGTTCCCTGCGCCAGGATGACCAATTGTTGCGGCATGGACTCCCGACCAGACCCGCCAAATTCTGCAGCTTCGGAATCCAATCGTCGTTGCCAGGTTCCAGCCGCTTCACGAAGGGACAATGTCATCGGTGCCTGATTGAATCCTAACAAGATCAGCGCCGCCTCCCCCCGATCGGACCAGCGATGCAGGATCAACACCTGTTCTCGCTCCAATGCCCAAACCGAGTGATGCAAGGTATGCGCATCTCCGGCACCTAATGTCTGAACGGTCTTTCTGAGATGAGTAAGCGCGCTGACCCACCGAAGCAGTCCAGCCTGCCAGCTCTCAATCGTACCTCGATTGAGCCGACTCCGTTCAAAAGTGGCCTGGTCCTGTGGATCCGGAATAGCCTCCGCCTTCCAGCCGAAGGGAGCGAACTCCCGCTGCCGGCCTTGCCGCACGGCTTCGATGAGGTCGCGATCCCCATGCTCAATAAAATATTGGAACGGAGCAGTTTCCCCATACTCCTCGCCCATAAACAACAGCGGAATATTCGGCGAAAGCAGGACGAGAGCCTGTGCGACCTTGAGCGCGCCGAGCGGAATGTGAGCGCTCAATCGGTCCCCGACGGCGCGATTCCCGATCTGATCGTGATTTTGTGCAAAGACGACGAATTGGGAAGGACGGCAATGCTGCGAGGAAATCCCGTGTCGGCGCCGACGATGGTGCGAATGTTGCCCGCTGTACACGAACCCTCCACCAACAGCGGTGGCGAGGTCCTTCAGTCCGTGGAAGTCCTGATAGTACCCCTTCTGCTCACCGGTCAACACCGTGCGCAATGCATGATGGAAGTCGTCGTTCCATTGTCCGTCAAGGCCATGGCCGCCGTGCGAAGGTGGATCGATGACACGTGTGTCATTCAAGTCGCTTTCACCGATCACGAAGACCTGCCGCTCAAGACACGCCGCTTGTTTATGGACAGCACGAGCCAACTCTTGCAGAATGTGGCTGGCGCTGAAATCGTAAATACCGTGAATAGCATCCAGTCGCAACGCGTCCATGTGATACTCCGTAATCCAATAGAGTGCATTGCTGATGGAAAAATGGCGCACCGCTTCACTATCTGGACCATCGTAATTGATCGCATCGCCCCACGGCGTCCGATAGCGATCCGTGAAATAGGGGCCGAAGTCACCCAGATAATTTCCTTCTGGGCCCAGGTGGTTGTAGACAACGTCCAGAATCACGGCTAGGCCTGCCGCATGGCAGGCATTGACCAACCGCTTCAACCCCTCTGGGCCTCCATAGCTGGCCTGCGGCGCAAAGAGATAGACGCCATCATAACCCCAATTGCGGCCTCCAGGAAATTGCGCGACCGGCATCAATTCAATGGCCGAGATCCCTACGGTGTCCTTCAGATACGGCAAATGCGGAATGATCGCGTCGAACGTCCCTTCGTGCGTAAACGTTCCGGTGTGCAGTTCATAGATGATAAAGTCTTTGAGCGGCAGCCCGTGCCACGCACGGTCTGTCCATCGGAAAGAGTCCGGATCCACCACTGCAGATGGGCCATGCACACCTTCCGGTTGAAAACGAGAAGCCGGATCGGGTCGCGCGGCCTTTCCGTTTAACAGGTAGCGATAGCGCGCACGTGGGCTGACCCCTTCTACTGTCGCTTCAAAATACCCCTCTGCGAATGGTTGCATTGGAACCGTCATGCGATCCTGATCGATCAACTCCACCGCCACCGTCTGCGCGACCGGAGCCCAGACTCGAAAACGCACATGATCGGAATCAACAATG
>JBDTSF010000128.1:0-24946 GCA_039931295.1 Nitrospirota bacterium
CCGGCATCACCAGTCCGGTAGGTGAATACACCGGAGCCGCTCCCTGCTGGCAGTGTGAACCACAGCCGGGATGGGGCAATGCTGCAACCGGAACGAAGTCAGACTACGGAACGGACTACACCAAGCCAAACTTAGTCAAGGGCATGAACTAGTTCGAGACATATTCGCGAGTGTCTAGCAGAATAGAAGGGGCAGCAAGACGCTGCCCCTTTTTTTGCGCTCACTGTGTGGTGATATCCGGTACCGTGTTTGCGGGGATGCCGACTCCTCGCTAGGACTGGCAGCGCACTCGTGCGGTGAATTGCCAAGATGAACGAGAAGGAGAAAAATGTGAGTGGAGAGGACCCTGCAACAGTGACTCGCGAGCCAGATATCGAGTTAGATTTACGGGGAGTGATTTGTCCCTATAACTTTGTTAAAACCAAGTTGAAGCTTGAAGCCATGGAGCAAGGGCAGATTCTTTCAGTGCTCTTGGACGATGGTGACCCCATTCGAAATGTCCCCCTGAGCGTCAGCAATGAGGGGCACACGGTCCTTTCACAAGATCGGCTTCAAGAATTCTATCGAGTGCGCATTCGACGCCGCGAAGATGAGTAGCGCAGAGGACCCTTCTGCGTATCCTTGTGTGCGCGCGATCCCATCCTCTTTCCTTCGATAACGACTGTCACTGCAGAATCCTTTGCCACAAGTCCCATCTGATCACGCAGCGCACTCGGCACCCCTCGCAAAACCGTTTCTTTAGACGTTGTGAGATCTATTGCGATGGTGACCTGTCTGGCGGGGAGTACCTGTGCCAGAACGTTCAGGAGCCTGGCAAGGGTTTTTGGTTCCACATAGAAGACGAGGGTGCTGCGTTCATGTTGGTGCTGGGAGAGACGTTGTGTGAGCGCACGGACGGTTCTGGGGAAGCGTCCCTCAAAGATAATGGCATCGCCGGAAAACCCAGAGATCGCCGTCGCGGCCGTGAGGGTAGAAGGACCTGGGATGGCCTTGACCGGGATTCCTGCTTGATGGGCAGCAACCACGAGTAGGCTGCCTGGATCATAGATGACTGGAGTGCCATTATCTGAGACCAGGGCGACATCCTGTCCCTGCATCAACCGATGGAGAAGGAGCGGCATTTTCTCATGGAGATTGATCGGGCTGTAGCTGGTGATGGTTGCTGTAATCTTATGATGCGCCAAGAGCGCCTGGGTCACGCGAGGGCTTTCTGATGCAACAATCCTGACGTGGCGCAATGTAGCAAGGGCCCGAAGAGTGATGTCGTCTGGGTGGCCGATCGGTGTACTGACGACATAGAGGGTACCGATGGAACGAGTGATGATTGTTCGGCCTCTCATTTCACGATCGTTTGGTTGACTCCCCTCCTGCGCCATCGATATAATCCACAGCTTAATGTCGTCTGTTTGTCCTGAAAAGTTGAGAGGATAGCCCTCTATGGCCGCCATGTTCTTTGTGGTGACGATGGCCCTGTATTTTGCGGCCACCGTTTCCTTTCTGATCTATCTGCTCTGGCCGTCTGAAGTCCTGGCAAATATCTCGCTGGGTATGACCGCGACTGGGTTTGCCGCACATACCATTGCGTTGGGTGCAGGGATGGTCGGGGTGACAGACATCTCGTCGCCTGGATTCCATCAAGCCCTGTCGTTTTTCTCCTGGATGCTGATCCTGGTATTCCTTGCCGTGGAGTTTCGCCATCATCTGCATGTGCTCGGCTCGTTTATCGTTCCGCTGGCCCTACTCTCGCTGGTCTCTGCCGCTGCATTGCCGGAAGCCGCGCCGACGCTGACTCCGGTGTTTGGAACGCTGTGGGTCCATGTCACGCTGAGCATGCTTGGTACCGTCGGATTTGCCGTCGCCTTTGTCGCTGGTGTCATGTATCTGATTCAAGACGGACTTCTCAAGTCTAAACGGTTCAATGTTCTCTACTCTAAGTTACCTGCCCTGGATTTCCTCGACAATCTGAATCAACGGTCGATCGTGACGGGGTTTCCGCTGCTCACACTCGGCATCATTACCGGTGCGCTTTCCGCCGAGTTTTCTCGAGGTTCGTATGTGAACTGGAACCCAGAGCAAGTCTGGGCGCTCGTGACATGGGTGTTCTACTTTGTCGTGCTGACTGGACGTTTGACTGTGGGATGGAGAGCTAAACGGGCGGCCTATTTGACGATTATCGGGTTTGCCGGAGTGATCCTTACTCTCATCGGTGTGGTTCTCAAGAGTCACGGACCGGTGTCGTGATATGCATATTGTCGTCGTCGGTTTGAGCCATAAGACCGCCCCGGTCGAAATCCGCGAGAAGCTGGCGATTCCCGATAGCCGGATGGGTGAAGCATTGGGTCGCCTGTGTTCCTATCGAGGGGTGCGAGAAGGGGTGTTGCTGTCGACGTGCAATCGGGTTGAGGTCTATGCCGTGGTTGATGAGATCGAGTCAGGGTATGGACGAATTCAGGATTTTCTGGCGGATGCCCACCTCTCGCTTTCCTCAGAGCAACTGACTCCTCATCTATACTGGCATGAGGGGGATCGGGCACTCGGCCATTTGTTTCGGGTCGCCTCCAGTCTCGACTCTATGATCATCGGTGAATCGCAGATTCTGGGCCAGATCAAAGAGGCCTTCGAGGTTGCGCTGACGCACAAGTCCACCGGCATTATTCTGAACAAAGTGATGAAAAAAGCGATTTCCGTCGCCAAACGTGTGCGGACAGAAACGAAAATTTCTGAGATGGCGGTGTCGGTGAGCTACGCGGCAGTCGAATTGGCCAAGAAGATTTTCTCGGACTTAACTGAGAAGACAGTGCTGTTGGTGGGAGCAGGGGAAATGGCCAAGTTAGCCGCACGACATTTCATTGCCAGCGGTGTTCGGCATGTGCGAGTGACGACTAGAAGCCCTCAACATGCGTTGGAGTTGGCCAATCGGTTTGGTGGCACCGCGGTCCCTTTTGAGGAATTTCGAGAGGATATGGCCACTGCCGATATTGTATTAGTGTCGACCGGTGCTGCGCATTATCTCGTGAGTGAAGACGATGTGCAGCATTCGGTCAAGCAACGGATGAACCGGCCGATGTTCCTGATCGACATTTCGGTCCCGCGTAATATTGATCCGGCGGTGCGGCATGTGGATAACGCCTTCCTGTTCGACATCGATGATTTGAAGACGCGGGTTGAACAGAATCGCGGGGAGCGCCTCAATGAGGCTGAGAAAGCCGAGCGGATGGTGGTGGATGAAGTTGGGGTCGTGCGGCAATGGCTTCAATCGCTTGAAGTGACTCCCACCATTGTGGCGCTCCGCGCTCGGATCGATGAGATTAAACGGGCTGAGATCGACAAGACCTTGGGGAGATTGGCACATTTGTCCTCGACGGAACGTGAATTGGTCGAGGCGATGGCGTCGTCCATAGTCAATAAGCTGATTCACAATACGATGGTGACGCTGAAGGCTGAGGTGAATTCCTCGGAGGGGGCTGCCTTTGTCGAAGCCGCCCGGCGATTCTTCGGCCTCGGAGATTCTCCCGGTTCCAACGTCAACGGGAGCCCGTCATCTGAGTCAGAGACCTGTCATCCGTCACAAGATGGTATCCAGGATGCTGACGAGGTGACTCCAAGGACTGGCTCGGAAAGGCCGCGTCATTGAGCGTGCCGTTCGCGATGGGGAGGTGAGTTTGGTGAAGGGAGCGATGTCACAAGTCGGTGAGGAACGATCCACCGTCGTGCTGGGAACGCGCGGGAGCAAGCTCGCCGTGCAACAGAGCGAGTGGGTGCAGGCGCAATTGCACGCACTGGCTCCGCATGTGACGGTAACCCTTCGGAGGATACAAACTTCGGGAGATAAGATTTTGGACGTCCCGTTAGCCCAAATTGGCGGGAAGGGACTGTTTGTGAAAGAGATTGAGGAAGCGCTCTTGAGCGGTGAGATTGATCTGGCCGTGCATAGTATGAAAGATGTGCCCACAGAATTGCCCGAGGGATTGGAGATCCTCTGTGTGCCGCCTCGCGAGGATCCACGGGATGCGTTGATCAGTCGTGATGGGTGGTCGTTCAAGGATCTTCCTCGTGGCGCTCGGATCGGCACCAGTAGTCTGCGCCGCCAATCACAGTTTTTGTATGCGAGACCAGACCTCGCAATCGCCATGTTACGTGGGAATTTGGATACCCGTCTGAAGAAACTACATGAGGGACAATTCGACGCGATCGTACTGGCTGCAGCGGGGCTTCGACGATTGGCCTGGGCACATGAGATTACAGAATATCTTTCGCCGCAGATTTGTTTGCCTGCGATAGCTCAAGGGGCGCTGGGCATTGAGGGCCGGCAAGAGGATGTCTTCATTCGTGCTCTGTTGAGTGGCTTGAATCATGCGCCGAGCAAGACAGCCGTGCTTGCCGAACGTGCGTTGCTCCACCGGCTCCAAGGAGGCTGCCAGGTGCCCATCGCGGCACATGCAACTGTAGCGGGGGCAGGAGTAAGACTGGAAGGATTGGTCTCTAGCGTGGACGGGAAAGAGCTTCTTCGTGATGCGGCTGAAGGCACCATTGAGGATCCGGAGTCGATCGGCACCCAACTCGCGGAACGCCTGCTCTCACGCGGTGGGGATAGAATACTCCAAGCGATCTATGGAGCGACATGACCACAGTGAATAGAACAGGGAAGGTCTACTTGGTCGGAGCAGGACCAGGCGATCCCGGACTGTTGACACTGAAAGGGAAGGAATGCCTTGAAACGGCAGATGTCGTCCTGTACGATTTTCTCGCGAATCCGGCCCTATTACAGTACGCTCCACCGTCGGCGCAACGTATTTATGTGGGTCGACGGGGACGTGGACAGTATCAAGACCAGACCGATATCAATCGATTGCTTATTGAACGTGCGAAAGAGGGACATGTGGTCGTTCGACTCAAAGGGGGCGACCCGTTTGTCTTTGGCCGCGGTGGAGAAGAGGCAGAAGCCGTCGCGGCCGCAGGGATCGAGTTTGAGATTGTGCCTGGTGTGACGGCCGCAGTTGCGGTTCCTGCCTATGCAGGCATTCCGGTGACCCATCGTACATTGGCATCCACGGTGACGTTTGTGACCGGCCATGAAGATCCCACCAAACCGGAGACTCAGTTGGAATGGCCAAAGTTGGCCAGCACATCTGGGACCCTTGTCTTCATGATGGGCATGAAGAATCTTCCCGCGATCGTCACACGGCTCCTGTCCGAGGGACGGCCGTCGAACCAGCCGGTCGCCGCCATCCGTTGGGGGACGAAAGCCGATCAACACACTCTCGTTGGGACGTTGGGCGATATTGTCGCAAAAGCGGAAGCGGCGCATCTTGAGCCGCCGACCGTCATCGTCGTGGGTGAAGTTGTGCGGTTGCGAGGACAGCTCAATTGGTTTGAAACGAAGCCGCTCTTTGGAAAACGGATCGTGCTGACTCGCGCACGTGAGCAAGCGAGAGAATTTTCCCAGTTGCTGGCGGCCTATGGTGCAGAGCCGATTGAAGTGCCGACGATTCAGATTGTACCTCCAGCGAGTTGGGAAGCGATCGATGGCGCGGTGACTCGCCTCGACACCTATCAGTGGCTCATTTTTACCAGCGTGAACGGGGTGAGGCCTTTCATGGATCGGCTTCGTGCTGCGGGGAAGGATGCGCGTGCGTTGGCGACTCTTCGACTGTGTGCGATTGGACCGAGAACTGCGCAGGAACTGGAAACGTATGGGCTGACGCCGGATGTCGTTCCAATCGAATTTCAGGCGGAGGGAATCATCGCCTCACTGGCCGGTAGGGGGGTCCGTGGGAGCCGTGTCTTGATCCCGCGCGCCGAAGTTGCGCGCGAAATTTTGCCGGAACAGTTGCGTGAATTAGGGGCGACAGTCGAGGTGATTCCCGTGTATCGCACAATTTCCCCTGCGGTGGATGTTGCCTCTCTGACGCAACAGTTTCGCGATGGGCGGGTGACGGTGGTGACATTCACAAGTTCCTCTACCGTCCGAAATTTCGTGGAAGTCTTTGGCGGGCGAGACGCAGTGAAACCTCTTCTCGCAGAGGTGGTCGTGGCCTGCATTGGCCCCATTACGGCACGCACGGCGGAAGAGTATGGATTAACAGTCACGGTCATGCCGGCTGAGAATACGGTGCCGGCACTAGCAGAAATGATTGTGAAGTATTTTCAGAAAGGGGCACGCGTTACTGTTTCCACGCGCAGTTAGTTCGATGTAGACGGCAGGGCAATGGGATGCTTTAGCGAAGGGAGGGTCTTGTTATGGTAGCAGTCAAGTCGTTCATGGTTCCAAGAGAAAAGTTTGTGACAGTAGAGCGGGATATGGATGCGCAGACTGCAGCACGGATCATGCGCGATCGTGGCATCGGTAGCCTATTTGTGACAAATGGAAAGGAGATCATCGGTATCCTCACGGATACCGATATGGTCCGGCGTGTGGTCGCGACAGGAGCCGATATCCACAAGACGACGGTTGAGCAAGTGATGTCGGCCCCTATCATGACGATCGAGGAGAATAAGACGCTCTTAGATGCCAACGATCTGATGGCCAAAACGCATATCCGCCATCTTGGCGTGACGCAGGATGGCAAATTAGTCGGTCTGATTTCTGTGCGCGATCTCGTGTTGTTCTTGACGAATCTCCCGAGGAAGTGATCCGATGGCTTTCCCAATACAGCGCCTACGGAGGCTGCGGCAGCATGAGACCTTTCGTCGTATGGTGCGGGAGACGCACCTGGCTCCGTCCGACTTGATCTATCCGTTGTTCGTTGTCGAAGGGCGAGACCGGCGGGAGGAGATTGCGTCGATGCCGGGGCAGTTCCGTCTTTCAGTCGATCTGTTGGTAAAAGAGGCTGGTGAGATTGCGGCTTTGGGGATTCCTGGCATCATCCTCTTTGGGGTTCCCGACCGGAAAGATGATCGAGGGAGTTCGGGGTTTGATCCGAACGGCATCGTGCAGCGGGCCGTCAAAGCGGTCAAGAACCAGGTGCCGGAGCTATTGGTTGTGACCGATGTCTGCATCGATGAATATACCGATCATGGCCATTGCGGTATCGTCAAGGATGGACGCATTCTCAACGACGAAACACTGGAGTGTCTGTGTGCTATGGCGAGGACCCATGCGCAAGCCGGCGCCGACATGGTGGCTCCGTCCGATATGATGGACGGGCGGGTGGGGGCGATCCGGGCGGATCTGGATCAGGCGGGTTTTCCAGAATTGCCGATTATGGCCTATGCTGCAAAGTTTGCATCCTGCTTTTATGCACCGTTTCGGGATGCGGCGTTTTCAAGTCCTCAATTCGGCGATCGGCAATCCTACCAGATGGATCCTGCCAATCGTCGTGAAGCACTTCGGGAAATCGCGCTCGATGTCGAAGAAGGGGCGGACATCATTATGGTGAAACCGGCGTTGCCATATCTCGATATCATTGCCGCGGCCAGAACGCAGATGTTATTGCCGGTGGCAGCCTATCAAGTGAGTGGAGAATACAGCATGATCAAAGCGGCCGCCAACGCAGGCTGGCTCGACGAATCGCGCGCGATGATGGAATCGTTGCTCTCGATTAAGCGGGCCGGCGCAGATCTTATTCTGACCTATTTTGCCAAAGACGCTGCGCGTCTCCTCCGCTGACGACGATGTTGAAAGTGACGCGTGGGCTGTATGGGGAGAGTCCACGTCCCTATCCAGTCGCCACGATCGGTAATTTCGATGGCCACCACCTGGGTCATCGCGCGCTACTGCAGACGGTGGTCGAGACCGCGCGGAAGGTACAGGGTACAGCACTCGTGCTAACCTTCGAGCCGCATCCGGTCAAAATCCTCGCACCGCATGTCGATCTTCGCTTTCTCACCACCCTAGAAGAAAAACTCGCACTTTTTGAAGATGCAGGGATAGACGAAGTGGTCTTCTTGGAGTTTACTCCCACTTTTGCAGCGATGAGCCCCGGTCAATTTGCGGCAGACATCCTGCATCGATCTCTTGCCTTGTCTGAACTATTTGTGGGGAATCACTTTGCGTTTGGGAAGGGCCGGAAAGGTCGTATTGATGACCTCGTGCATCTTGGCGAGCAGCATGGATTCCGAGTCCATCCCATGCCCCCGATAATGTGTGACGGTGACGTGGTGAGTTCGAGCAGGATTCGCCAACTTATTCAAGCGGGAGAAATGGAGCGGGCTACCGCATTGCTTGGGCGCACCTATGGAATTCGCGGTACGGTGGTGCGGGGGACGCAACAGGGACAGGCAATGGGCTGGCCCACGGCCAATGTGCGCATCCCTGACGACCGTGTTGTCCCACCTGATGGCGTCTATGCGGCGCGGACGGTCTTTGGGCCTCAGATCTATGATGCGATCGCGTACATCGGGACGAGGCCGACCTTTGGCGCAGGCGAGCGGCTGATCGAAGTCAATCTATTGGATCAAACCCGCGATCTCTATGGCCAACAGATCACCGTGCAATTTGTGATGCGGTTACGCGGCGATCAGATCTTTGCCTCTGTGGATGAGCTCTCACAACAAATTGCTTGTGATGTGGAGCAGGCACGCAGCAGCTTGCGGCGGTTTTCGCAGGGAGTGCGGTAAGCTTGGCCGCCGAAGCGACAATCATGAGGTCGCAATCTAGACCCACCACACGCCCGACGTTGTTGGCTCAATTTGTTCGAACCGTGCGACAGCATCAGCTGTTCGTTCCCGGTCATCACCTCTTGGTAGGAGTGTCAGGCGGGCCAGACTCGATTGCGTTGTTGTCGCTTCTCCATCGCCTGCTCCCCTCCTGGCGCCTCACATTGACGGTCATCCATTGTAACTTCGGGCTGCGAGGAGCGGAGTCCGACGGCGATGAATCATTTGTGAACACCGTTTGCCATGAACGACAGTTGAATCTTGTCATCCATCGCCCCTCATTGGCCAAGCGGAGGCAGGGATTGTCGCTTCAAGCTGCAGCACGTGATGCGCGGTATGACTTCATGAAACACATGGCTCACGAACTCGTGGCCGACCGCATTGCGGTGGGTCATACTGCCAATGACCAGGCTGAAACGGTGCTCATGTGGTTATTGAGAGGGGCCGGCATGACCGGGTTAGCAGGAATGTCGTACGCTCGTAAAGACGGGATTATTCGACCTCTTCTCGCAGCCTCCCGTAAAGAAGTGCTCGCGTATTTGGATCATGAAGGGCTGACCTATCGGCGTGATTCGAGCAATGAAAAACCAGTCTATCATCGCAATCGAATCAGGAAGGAACTGTTCCCTGTTCTCACACAGCTGGTGCCAACTGCCGTCCGTGTGCTGCAGCGGCAAGCGGATTTGCTACGAGAAGACGAACATTTCTTGGAAGATGTCACAGGTACCCTTGTGAAGGCACTTGTCAACCGTGAGTCGCATGGTGTGCAACGAGTCGATCATCGAGCCTTCGTCGAGTTGCCGGTTGCGCTTCAGCGGCGTCTGATTCGATCCATCTTACGGACCTACGACGAAGAGGGGCGCGCGAGCAGTTTTTCGGTCGTGGAATCAGTTCGGCGCGTCTTTCTCAAGGAGAAGAGCGGGGCTCGGCTGCCATTGAAGCAGGTCCTCGTGAGGCTGGATCAGGGGGTGGTGCGATTTAGCCCAGGTGCAGGGAGAGATTGCAGCCATCCGATTGATGTCGACCAAAATAAGAGCGCGGTACATATGGTTTCGGTGCCTTCAATGGTCTCATGGGCTGGAACCAATCAGGAAATTCATGTACAACGTATGACTCGTGGCGCTGCCGATGAGCTAGGGAAGATTTCTTCTCACGGTGTGGCACTGTTCGATGCCGACCTGTTTTCTGAGCCCTTGGTCGTTCGCGCATGGCAGGCTGGCGACCGATTTGTTCCTTACGGGATGAAGGGGAAGAGCAAGAAGGTGCAAGACTTCTTTACTGATCAGAAAGTGGCTCGTCCTGGACGGGCGAAGGTTCCGCTATTAGTAGCACCAGAGGGGATCCTCTGGGTGGTAGGGATGCGGCAGGACGAGCGTTTTGCCGTTCGTCGCGGGACGACACGGTGTTTGGTTGTCTTGGTGTACAACCGGGTGGGAGAGAGGGAGTAGGGAGTTATGGAACGGATCTTCGGTCGACCGATCGTGACACAAGAAGAAATGCGTGCTCGGATCCGTGAGTTGGGCAAGCAGATCACAACAGATTATACTGGAATGGATTGTGTTTTGGTGGGAGTATTGAAGGGAGCCTATGCGTTCTATGCCGATTTGGCTCGCGCAATTAGAATTCCCATACGAGTGGATTTTCTGATGGTGACGAGTGAAGGATCTCAGACAAAACCATCAGGCAAGGTGAAAACCGTTAAAATGGTGACTGAGTTGACCGAGGACATCACAGGGAAAGATGTGTTGCTGGTTGAGGACATCGTCGATTCCGGGCTTACGGCTCAATACTTGGTCAAGACGTTGGCGAAAAAAAAACCTCGGTCGATTAAAGTGTGCACCTTGTTGAGTAAGCCAGAACGGCGAGTGATCAATGTCACCATTGATTATGTGGGGTTCAAAATTTCCGATAAGTATGTCGTGGGGTACGGACTCGATTATCAGCAGAAGTACCGGAACCTTCCGTATCTGGCTGTCCTGGATATGGAGGGAGATCACGAGTAAGACTTCGATCTCACGGTTGTCAGTATGAACGCACCTGTGGTAACATCAATCACGTTGATGGTTGTTCTGACCATACGCGTGCCATCCACAAGGAGATCTGGATGAATTCCAGGACAAAGAATATACTTTTCTGGGTTGTCGTCGGCCTCTTCATGATTTTGCTGTTCAACCTATTTAGCGTGCCGCACCACGAGCCGGAAGAAGATGTCATTTTTAGTGAGTTCATGACCAAGCTCGATAAAGGCGAAGTTGAGCGTGTCATCATCAAATCCAGCCACATTAGTGCCATCCTGAAAGATAAAACTCGTATTCGAACCTATTCGGTGGAATATCCTGAATTAGTGCAGGTTTTACGGGACAAGGGTGTGCAGATCGAGGCGAAACCGCCAGACGAAAGTCCTTGGTACATTACGTTCCTTGTGACCTGGGGGCCGTTTGTCCTGTTCCTGGGGTTGTGGTTCTTCTTGATGCGGCAAATGCAGATGGGTGGCAACAAGGCCATGTCATTCGGCAAGAGCAAAGCTCGTTTACTAACAGAAGAGCGTAAAAAGGTATTGTTCGCCGACGTGGCTGGTGTTGAAGAAGCCAAGAATGAAGTGCTTGAGATCATCGAGTTTCTTAAAGATCCTCGCAAGTTCCAAAAGCTCGGTGGACGTATTCCCAAAGGCGTGTTGATTGTTGGCCCTCCAGGCACAGGGAAAACACTATTGGCCAAGGCCATTGCCGGCGAAGCCAATGTGCCGTTTTTCAGCATTAGTGGATCGGACTTCGTTGAAATGTTTGTGGGTGTCGGCGCGTCTCGTGTTCGTGACCTTTTCGAGCAGGGGAAGAAACATGCGCCCTGCATTATTTTTATCGACGAAATCGATGCCGTTGGCCGACTTCGTGGAGCAGGATTGGGTGGAGGTCATGATGAGCGTGAACAGACGCTCAATCAATTGCTCGTCGAGATGGATGGGTTTGATACGACAGAAGGTGTGATCTTGGTTGCTGCGACTAACCGGCCGGATGTCCTCGACCCCGCCTTGCTCAGGCCGGGGCGGTTTGATCGGCAAGTTGTGGTAAATCGACCGGACATGCGGGGTCGTGTTGAGGTTCTCCAGGTGCATACAAAGAAAGTCCCGATTGCAGCGAATGTGGAGTTGGAAAAAATCGCGCGCGGCACTCCGGGATTTTCAGGTGCCGATCTTGAAAACTTGGTCAATGAAGCGGCACTCTGGGCTGCAAGACTCAACAAAAAAGAAGTAGAAGTCATCGACTTTGAGATGGCTAAAGATAAGGTGCTGATGGGGGCTGAGCGAAAGAGTATGTTCTTGAGCGACGAGGAGAAAAAGACGACGGCTTATCATGAAGCCGGGCACACGCTGATCGCCAAGCTGCTTCCTGGAACGGATCCCGTACACAAGGTAACCATTATTCCTCGAGGCCGCGCATTGGGTGTCACGATGCAGCTCCCTACCGATGACCGGCACGGTTACTCGAAGAGTTACTTGCTGAACCAGCTTGCCATCCTTATGGGAGGCCGTGTGGCGGAAGAGTTGGTCTTGAATGAGATGACGACGGGGGCGGGAAACGACATAGAGCGTGCGACCGATCTTGCGCGAAAGATGGTTTGTGAATGGGGCATGAGCGAAAAGATGGGTCCTCTGACGTTTGGCAAGCAAAACGAACAGGTTTTTCTTGGGCGGGAAATGGGGAGCCAGCGAGACTTCAGCGATCAAATCGCCATGGAGATCGATCAGGAAGTCAGGCGTCTTGTGACGGAAAACTATGAGCGGGCGAAGCGGTTGCTCACGGACAACATGGCCAGTTTGAAGCGTTTGGCGGAAGCACTCTTAGAGAAAGAAGTACTCGACGGGTCCGATATCGATCAGATTCTGATGCAGTCCCCATCTCAGCCTGTTCCTGTCTAACTTTCGTGTCGCTGCTCCCGTGATGCCATCTCAGGGCATTGGTTTCACGGGGCAGTATATCTAAAAGACGACGTGCGAGAAGGGAGTCTTTCTCGGACGTGATGCGGTGTGTGCTATACCTCCATGCTAGGCAGAGGTATAGCACACACGACGGTCTCTTAACATTCTGTGCGATGTGAGAATCTATGATAGTGACACGACAGGCAAAAGATCGGCTGATAGAATTTCCTGGTAGACCATTGATTATGGGCGTAGTAAATGTGACGCCTGATTCATTCTTCGATGGTGGCCGTTTTTTGGATACAGCTGCTGCTGTCGCGCATGCCATTCAATTAGTAGAAGAAGGGGCAGACCTGTTGGATATCGGCGCAGAATCGACACGCCCTGGCGCCGATGTTGTAACCGAGGTAGAAGAGTGTCGTCGTGCGATTCCTGTCGTGACCGCGGTGGCAAAGGCTGTGTCTGTTCCCATTTCAATCGATACCTCAAAGGCCGCGGTCGCGCGTGCAGCGCTTGATTCTGGGGCGGTTCTTGTGAACGACGTCACCGCGTTGCGCGGTGATCCTGCCATGGTAGATGTGATCGCCGGAACGGGGGCTGGAATCGTTTTGATGCATATGCATGGTACCCCGCGTTCCATGCAGCTGGCTCCATGTTACGACAATGTGTCTGCCGAGGTCTCAGAGTTTTTTGAGGAACGAATCCGTTTTGCGATGGCACATGGCATTGTACGAAGACAAATCATTCTTGATCCAGGTATCGGATTTGGTAAGCTACTAGAACATAATCTTACGCTGTTAGCCCAACTATGCTGCTTCGAGCAGTTTCAATGTCCCGTGATGGTTGGTGTCTCACGGAAGGCGTTTCTTGGTCAGCTCGTAGGCCGTCAGGTTCATGAACGCCAATGGGCCACGGCGGCCGCAGTCGCAATTTCGGTAGATCGAGGAGCTGGAATCCTTCGCGTGCACGACGTGAAAGCCATGAAAGATGTGGTGGAGGTTGCCGCGGCGATTGGTCGGCAGCCGACCATTTTCATGAAAGCACAACATGCGTAAACTGTTCGGTACCGATGGGGTCAGAGGGGTTGCGAACCTTGATCCAATGACCAGCGAAATGGCGATGCAGCTGGGCCGAGCCGCAGCACATTTGTTTATGCGTCGATCCGGGCGCCATCAAATTGTCATCGGCAAGGACACTCGCATCTCCGGCTACATGTTGGAATCAGCATTGACCTCCGGGATTTGCTCGATGGGTGTTGATGTGTTGCTGGTCGGTCCTATGCCGACGCCTGCCATTGCATTCTTGACAAGGAGCCTTCGTGCCGATGCGGGGGTCATGATCTCAGCCTCGCACAATCCCTACCAGGATAATGGCATTAAGTTTTTTTCTAATAATGGGTTCAAGCTCCCTGATGAGATGGAAGCTCGTATTGAAGAGCTCATCGACTCGAACGAAATAGCTCATCTGAGGCCGACGGCAGATGCCATTGGGAAAGCCTATCGAATCGATGACGCCGAGGGGCGGTACATCGAGTTCGTCAAACGGTCTCTCCCCAAAGAGCTGGACTTCCAGCAGATTAAGGTCGTGGTCGATTGTGCCAATGGCGCAGCCTACAAGGTTGCGCCAACGGTGTTGCGTGAACTCGGGGCAAAAGTCGAAGTGATCGCCAATAAACCGGACGGGATGAATATCAATGCCGGTTGTGGCGCGGTCCATCCCCAATTGCTGCAGAAGGCAGTTCTCGAGCAGGGAGCACAACTCGGGGTAGCGCTGGACGGGGATGCTGATCGCGCCATCTTCGTCTGCGAACAGGGCCGCATCGTGGACGGCGATCATATTATGGCGATGTTGGCGCTCGATCTTCATCGCCAAGGGAAGCTCGCAAAGCAGACGATCGTGGGGACTGTCATGAGCAACTTTGGATTGGAGTTGGCCATGACGAAAGCGGGTATCGCCCTCGTGCGGACTGCCGTCGGTGATAGGTATGTACTTGAACGGATGTCAGCCGATGGCTATAGCTTCGGGGGAGAACAGTCAGGACATTTCATTTTCCTGGACCATAATACGACCGGTGACGGGTTGATCTCGGCGTTGCAAGTCTTGTCCCTCATGAAACGCACAGGACAGCCTATGTCTGAGCTGGCCAAATCCATGACGGCGGTACCACAAGTATTACTCAATGTGGAGGTCGCCCAGAAGCCGATTCTCGACACGGTTCCAGAACTCCAACGTGCGATCCATGAAAGTGAACAGCGTCTGAACGGCAGTGGGCGTGTGTTGGTGCGATATTCCGGAACGGAACCGCTCTTACGAGTGATGGTCGAGGGTGAGCGTGATGATCAGATTCGTGAGGTAGCCAATCATCTTGTAGACGTGATTAAGGTTCATTTGGGTTAAGGTATCACCCTCCATTGAGGGAGGCTTATGCTGCCGTCCCTCACCGTCGCCTTCATTACCGGGCTCTTGGTCGGATCACAGATCCCCTACTTTCCCCTCGTCACCTCCTTCCTACTCCTCCTTATTGGGTTAGGTGCGGTTGCCCTGGAACAATTCAATCGCGTATCCCTTCCAAAGGTTACGTGGCATTACGGAATACTCTTAGTTGGAGTGCTCTATTGGTTGGTGGTCGTCAATCTGACCGCCCATGCTCCAATAGGCGAGGATCCTTCCGATGCAACGATCGAAGTCACTGGCCGTATTGTGGCGCCTGTGCAACAAGCGCCCGATCGCCTAGTCATGATCATCAGGTCGGACAATCCAGTTGCATCGGCACCATCTAGGCATATACGGCTGACATGGCGCACACCTGAACGAGTATTCTTTCAAGGTGATCGGGTTGGCTTTCGGGCGATAGTGCGACGTCCGAGCGGGTCACTGAACCCTGGCGGATTTAGTTATGGGGTGTATCTTGAGCGCCAAGGGATTGATGCAATCGCTACAGTGACTGGAACGAATGCGGTGGAGTTTCTTGAGTCGGGGTATGCGCATGCCTGGTGGGCGATTTGGACTCTATTCGATCAGTGGAGAGGCAATATTCGTCTCGCTGCGGTGCAGACTCTTTCACAGCCTGCACTCGGATTGTTTGCGGGTATCATCATCGGTGATCGAGGGTATTTGGACCCGGAGCTTCGTGATCAGTTTATGACGACTGGGACAGTCCATCTCCTTTCTATTTCAGGGAGCCACTTGGGTCTCGTCGCGCTGCTCATTTTCTCGCTTGTCAGATGGACAACGATTTTGTTGCCTTCCGATTGGCTTCTTGCAGTGTCTCGGAAAATCACACCGACTCGCATCGCTGCTCTCTGCACGCTTCCTCCGGTCGCTGGCTACGCCTGCCTGGCCGGAGCTGAACTCGCTACGATTCGATCGTTGTTGATGATAACTGTTGGGCTGGGTGCGATTTGGCTTGGTCAGGAGCGCCGGCTCTTTCATGCCCTCTCTGCCGCAGCAGTGGTGATATTGCTGCATGATCCTCAGGCGCTATTTGATATCTCCTTTCAGCTCTCCTTTTTGTCCGTCATCGCAATGGCTGTATGGCTCTCTCGTCAGACGGTGGTTGACCAGGAAGAATTGCTGAACGAATCATTTAAACCATCGTATTTGAAAACTTGCATCCGGTGGGGGAGAGACTCGATCGTCATGAGCGGCGTCGTGACCTTGATGACCCTTCCTCTTGTTGCATACTATTTCTACCAACTGCCGTGGCTCGGTCTTTTCACCAATGTAGTGGCTGTTCCTGTGATGGGAATCTTGCTCGTTCCGATTGGCCTGGTGTCTGCCGTGTGGGAGATTGCGATAGGGGGAGCCATACTGCCTCTGGCGACATTGAATCAGTGGATGCTTGACTGCTTTGTGATGGCGATCCGCTGGATATCCATGCTCTCTGGAGGGGAATGGCATGTTGCGGCCCCTTCAGTGTTCACCATGGTCCTATTTTATGGCTGCCTCACTCTGCTCTGGCAGCGAGTGGGTGGTACGGCATTCCGGTGGACAGTGAGTGCCGGTGTCCTATTGGTATTATTGTGGTGGGCATGGTCTCCACGGATGTTTCTTGATGGAGATCACTTTCGCGTCACGTTTCTCGACGTCGGACAAGGCGATAGCGCGGTGATCGAACTGCCCGATGGACAGGTGGTATTGATCGACGGGGGAGCGACGTATGAACGATTCGACATGGGTCGAGCGGTGGTAGCTCCATTTCTTTGGAATCGAGGCATTCGCACTATTGACCAGGTGATCGGCACACATCCTCAACTTGATCATGTCGGAGGCCTTGCCTGGGTGGTCCGACATTTTGTTGTAAAACAGTATTGGGGATCTGGAGAGACTCGTGAGGAATTGTTTTATCGACGTTTGCAGGAATCATTAGCGAGTCAAGGACTCCAAGAAGGGGTTGTCAGTGAGGGGCAGGAGATCGTTTCATCCGGTCCCTGCCGGTTGGTGGCCCTCAATCCAAAGAGAGATGAGTACCTTACAATGCCGTCTCACGAAAGTCATGCGGGGGGGCAGGCGTTGAACAATCGTTCTGTGGTCACGCGTCTGACGTGTGGCAATCATACGATGCTCTTCGCCGCGGATGTCGAACACACTGGTTTGTCGCGGATGTCACGCTCACCGTTTCACAGTCCGGTCGATGTTCTCAAGGTTCCGCACCATGGGGCTGTGAGCTCGTTGAATTATACCTGGGTGGCATCACTACATCCTCAGTATGCCGTATTTTCGGCAGGGCGCCATAATTCCTACAGGCACCCCGCCGATGCTGTTCTGGATGCATATAAGTCGGAGGGCAGTATGGTGTTACGGACCGATCAAGACGGAGGGGTCTGGTTTACCGGAAGAGCATCCGGTGACACACTTCACGTGCACCGAGCGAGTGACTTGGTGCTTCAGCCAACCAACAGTGTCTCGTGCCTCTTGCCTTGTGAGAAGGCAAACTGGATCCGGATATGGCAACAGTGGCGTGACGGCCATTAATTGCTGTTTCGCCTGATCCTGCAGGCCAACGTGTTTACCTGCTACCGCTGTTACATGGGTGCAGAATACAGGCGCATGAGCGAGTGCACATTTCAAGTGTCTGCAAGGCGAAATTCGTCAATCTCCCTCCCGAGTGGTGAAGCCCCGATAGCATAAGTCTCCAAGTTTACTCAGTTTTCATCATCTGACATCAAGGCATAGCATGTGCATATTCCTATTCTGGCCTTAGCATAAACCAGACAAATTCCTAGGAAACACATGATATGCCACATCTCGTACGGATCGTGATTCAGTTACCGGTGAACCTCAAAACCCAACTCGATCATCTGAAACAGCAAGGATACACAACTAGCGGTTTCATCAGGGCCATGTTGGAACGGGAGTTTGCCAAAATGGAGGAGACCCCTGCGCCCTCTGTTCCAAGCGCGAAGCGTGTCAGTAGTCGGTAGCAGGTTGTAAGAGCCCGATCATGTACAGAAAGGCTTGAGGAGCTGTGACACGGTTAACCGATCTTATTCAGGGACAGTCGAGCCACGAATCCGCTAATCCTGATGCGAAAAACCATGCTCTCTCCATGAGGCCGGCAGGGCTTTCCCATCCAATTCCCACACATTCACAGTCTGTCACTGAGAATGATTGGTATCAACGTGCAGGCCATGTCATTCAAGGAATCAAGCAAGTGGTTCAGACCAGGCAGCCGTGGGTGATCGATGACGCAGTAAGCCTTGCAGCCGGTATTGTCACGTCTCTTCGAACCAATGACCAACTGCTTGAGAGGGTTCTCCAGCGCGATGTGGGAGACTTTCTTGTCACCAATGCCGTGAATGTTGCGATCGTCAGTGTGAAGATTGGGGAGGCGCTCAGATATGAGCCTGAAAAGCTTGAACAAATTGCGTTAGCGGGATTGCTGCACGATCTCGGCATGTTTGTCCTGCCGGACTCTCTGCTGTACAAGGCTTCCGCGTTAACGGAAGAGGAAGTTCGGATTATGCGGGAGCATCCACAGCATGGATCCCGCCTGGTCGAGGAAGTTGGAGCATCCTATTCATGGGTGGGGAGGGTGATTCTCCAAGAACATGAACGAATGGATGGGAGCGGGTATCCTGGAAGGTTAACTGAGGATCATATCGATGAGATGGCTCTTATCATCGGACTGGCCGATGTGTTTGATGCCCTGATGAATTCACGGCCCTATCGACGTGGCAGGTCACCCCATCAGGCGATTCGCACATTGCTTGTAAACGGCAAGCCGGTGTTTCCGCATCATCTTCTAAAAGCATTGGTTGAACAACTCTCGATCTATCCGTTAGGCACGACTGTTCGTCTGAACACCGGCGAAACCGGAGTTGTGTCTCAGTTGAATCGGCAGTACCCGCTGCGTCCAATCTTGCGACTCTTGCAATCGGGTCATGCACCGGTGTCGAAGACGGTGGATTTGCGGGCTGAGACCTCCCTACACATTGTAGAAGTGGTGCCCATCGGTTGACTATCGATTGAGGGCAGTAAAACTTTAGGAGATGAGGCTGTGCGACAGCTAATACCACGACTTTTCATCGGTCTTCTGGGTGCGGGTGTGGTTCTTTGCGGACCGTTTGTGGGATGCCACAATCCGGCCAACTCGTCTTTGCCGCCATCCGCCATCAGTCACTCTGGAACAGTGGTCCCACCTTTGCTGAAGGGCGACGTCTATGCCGATGAAACTGTTCCGACTTCGGAAACGCCCATCGAATCGGGGGACACACTCGAGGTGGTGATTCGCCGCGGTGCAGGCGACGAGAAGTTTTCCAGTGTCGTTCGGGAGAATGGAAGGGTATCTATCGGATTTATGGAGGTGGATGTCGGTGGTGTCACTGCCGCGGTAGCAGAATCCCGTGTTGAGGAAGCGGCCATACCGTATATGCGCAAACCGCGTGTGCAGGTCCTGCTGAAGAAAAAAGTCTTGAAGGTCAAACGAGTCTTTGTATTCGGGGATGTGAAGAAGCCGGGGATGGTACCCATGTCGAGGCATATGACCGTGCTGCAAGCGTTAACCGCAGCCGATATGTATCAGGAAACAGCATTGATGGAGGAAGTTCGGGTGATTCGAGGAGGCGACCTCGCAAAACCGCATATATTGATGGCCGATCTCGCACGCGCATTTACCTATGGCGATTTAAGCAGGAACATATCGTTGGAGGAAAACGACATCGTATTTGTGCCGCGCGAACATTTGGGCGATGCTGCCGAAGCTTCCAAAAAAATTATGCCGATTATTTCGACCGCGATCGTACCGCTCTACCCGGCGTTTATTCTTCCCGCATTGCTGAAGTAATGCTCGTCGGAATCGAAACGAGAGAAGGACGCTGACACTATATGGCCCAATACGAACTCAACGTTATCGACTATTGGTTGATCGTTAAGAAACGGAAGTATCTTATTTTGCTCGCGACAGGACTCGTTCTGTTGTTCACGTTCCTGTTTTCAGAAATATTCAAGCCGAGTCCGCTGTATGAAGCATCTGCGCGGGTGAAGTTCGACCGAACGAACACTGTGGCCCAACAGTTGATTGAGACCATGTCTTTTTCAAACGCCAATGACCTCAACTCGCAGACCGAATTTATTCGTGGGTTCCCTGTGATGGAGCGTGTGGCGAAAGAGTTAGGCCGAGTCCCGGCAAATGTAACGCCGGAAGAGAAGCGATTGGCCACGTATCTCAACACCGTGTATAACCTCGGTCAAGAAATCCAGACGCAGCGCGAAGGTGATACGAATATCATTCGTATCACAGCGACCTCGGATCAACCGGAGACGGCAGAGAAGACGGCCAATTCAGTCGCCGATGCCTATCGGCTGGAAAACATCATGACTCGGAACCGTCTCGTCATGGAATCAAGACGGTTTGTTGAGGAACAGCTGGCTGAGCTCGAGAAGCAGTTGAATGCTGCTGAAGATGCGTTGAGGGTGTTTCGGGAGCGTGAGGGGCAGGTCTTTTTGACCGATGAGGCCCGCGCTGCTCTGGAGACATTCACCAGATTGGAAGACCAGTACAACGAGGTGGTGCGAAAGCGAGCGGAGGGAGAACGGCAGATCTTAGTGCTGAGCCGAAGCGATGCGGTGGTCGGAGATCAACCTGGCCGGATCTTCACCGAGGAGCCGTATGCGCTGCTGACGGTCTTGAATCAGCGCCTCCTTGATCTCATTCAGGAACGGAACACACTTCTGATCAACTATACGACGGATCATCCACAAGTCCGTGAGCAGCAGAAGAAGATCGATAACGTCAGAGCCGAGATGATTCTTGAGCTCCGAGCGAAGCTCAAAACCATGCAAGATCGGGAAGCCGCTCTCATGGATCAGCGCAATCGCTATCGGGATCGGTATTTTCAGTTCCCGCGAGCGGCGATACAGATGAGCCGCCTTGAGCGCGATGTGAAAGTCAACGCGGATTTATTAGCGACACTCAAGGGGAAACTTCAAGAACTGCAGATCAAAAGTGCGGAACGGATTGAAGAAGTGACGATTATTGCGCCGGCGATCATGCCTAGGGCTCCGATCAATGCACCCAATACGGCACTGAATCTCATGGTGGGCTCTCTCATGGGGGTCTTTCTCGGAATCGTCATCGCCTTTGCGCGCGAATCGTTCGATACATCGATCGGCACCATCGAAGGGGTCGAAGAGTTTCTGAAGGTGCCGGTCCTTGGTGTCATTCCGCAGTTCGACGGTAAGGAAATGGAGGCTGCCGCCCGCGCGGCTCTTCCAGCCGATACCTCTGCATCGACTGTGGAAAATTTTTCAAAACTCATTTGCCTAATCGATCCGAAGTCTGTCCTGTCAGAAAGTCTGCGGTCGTTACGGACGAACATTCAATTCGCCAGTATGGACAAGAAGGTCAAATCGATCCTCTTTACCAGCGCGGGACTTGGAGAAGGCAAGAGCACCTGCGTCACCAATTTAGCGATCACGCTCGCTCAGGAAGGACAACGAGTCTTGCTCGTCGACGCAGACCTTCGACGTCCGATTGTGCATCAGCGGCTAGGCCTCGAGCGAGCTCCCGGTCTGGCGGATGCCTTGGTGGGCAGTACGTCGTGGCGCAGCCACGTGCGGTCTACGACGGATTTAATGCTCGGGCCCATGGGGGTAGATCGAGTGATGAGCACGCCGGGATTGGACAACCTGCATATCTTGACCAGCGGATCAGAGATCGGTAATCCGAACGAGTTCCTCAACATGAATAAGATCAAGGCGTTTGTGAATGAGATGAACGAGGAATACGATCTCGTCCTCTTTGATACTCCTCCCATTCTCCCGGTTACAGATGCGGTGGCGTTCAGCTCACGTGTCGACGGGACGATTTTGGTCTACCAAGTTGGACGGATCGGTCGGAATGCTCTCAAGCGCGCCAAATTCCTCCTGGACCATGCGCAGGCCAATGTGATGGGCATTGTCTTGACAAACGTGAAATCCGAGGTCGCATCGGATTACGGTGTCTATCGGTACGAATATCGCTGACGCGGCAGGAGGAGTTGACTTCCCATGCATGCGTCGATGGTGAAACCTCAAGATGCCGTCATCGTTTCAGTGTTGGCCGCCGTGCTCGCACTCGGCCTCACGCTCGCGACTCCAACGATAGGGTTGCAGGTCGTTTTTGGTTTTCTCATCGTGTTGGTGGCCTTCACGTCGGTTCCCGCATCTCTCTTCCTGCTGATCGGTTCTATGTTGCTCTCTCCGGAAATTGCAGTTGGGCGAGTAGACGGGAGAGGTGTCGGGGTTCGAGAGCTCTCGTTGCGTGTAGACGATATCTTGCTCGCAATCATCGGATTTAGCTGGTTGGTCAAGACGATCATCTATCGCGATCTGGCCCTCTTTCGTGAGACACCGATCAATCGGCCGATCGTGTATTACATGCTGGTCTGTGTGCTTGCGACGCTAGTCGGTGTCATAGCCGGTCGCGTCCGTCCGCTGACGGGCTTCTTTTTTATTCTGAAATACTTTGAATACTTTTTTGTGTTTTTTATGGTTGTCAACCATGTGTCCACTAAACGACAGGTTGTTAGTCTGGTGACTGCGTTACTAGCCATCTGTTTCGTAATCAGTGTGTATGCGATCGTTCAGATTCCAAGCGGGCAACGGGCGAGCGCGCCGTTTGAAGGGGAAAGCGGCGAACCGAATACACTCGGTGGATACCTAGTCTTTATCATGGCGATTGTCACAGGACTCTTCCTTCACTTGAAGTCCGGACCAATTCGAGTTGTGCTCGCCCTACTTATCGGGTTCATCAGTCTGGCTCTCATGGCCACTCTCTCTCGCTCGTCCTATCTGGCAGCTGGTGTGTTGATGCTGGCTGTGGCCTCGACGCAATGGCGGCGACCCGGTGTGCTCGCGTTTATGCTCCTACTCGCGATCGTACTCCCATTTGCCGCGCCTGCTAATGTGAAAGACCGAGTCAACGAGACGTTCTTTGGACGTCAATATGGGGGCGAGATCACAGTGGGACGCGTGGGGTTGGATCTCTCCACGACTGAGCGGCTGCGTTCTTGGCAGTATGTGCTGAAAGATTGGCTGCATAATCCTCTGATCGGACGCGGTGTCACCGGTTACGCTTGGGCGGACGCGCAATACGTCAAGATCCTCGGCGAAACGGGTCTCGCCGGCCTTGTCGCATTCATCTTTCTGATTGTCCGCTTGTGGCGGCGCGCACGCGAGACCTTTCTTGCTGAACAGGACCCATTTTGTAAAGGATTGGCCCACGGGTTGCTGCTCGGTATGGTGGCCATGCTTGCGCACGGCATCGGAGCCAACACCTTCATTATCATTCGGATCATGGAGCCATTTTGGCTGTGCGCGGGGCTCGTCATGATCTTGCCACGTCTGACCGCGAACCAGACAAACCCTGCCACTCACCGGGTGCCCGTATGAGGTGGTTTGTCTTTTGTTACTGGTATGAGCCGGATGCACCATCCGATCCGGTAGGGCTCGTTCGTCTCTGGGCATTGGCGCGACAGCTTGTAGGACATGGCGACAGCGTGACAGTCTTTCCTCCACGCTATCGATCCTCGTTGCTTCAGCGAGGGTTTTCAATTGCATCGATCCCGCTCCTCCCGTGGTCAGTCTTGCGTCCGATTTCCTACGCGGTTTTATCTTCCGTCATCGCCTTCGTGCGAGCCTGTTGGTCAAAGCCAGATGTCGTGTATTACCGGTGGATGGAAAGTCCTCACCCGCTGCTGCTCGCGAGACTGTTTGGAGCGCAATGCATCTGTGAGGTCAATGGAGAGCCGGTTCCTCCATGGGGCGCAAGCGGGTTGAGAAGTTGGATGACTCATGCCTTGGCTGCTTTTGCGCTACGCCGGTGCGATCGAGTGGTGGTGCTTACAAATGGGCTAGGCAGCCTTGTGCGATCACAGTACGGTGTGCAGGCTGATCGCGTGGTCGTGTTGCCCAGCGGGTCGGATACAGAGGTGTTTAGACCCAAGGAAATGAGTTGGTGCAGGCAAGAAGAACAGTTAGACCCTGCGTGCCAATACATCGGGTTTGTCGGGAGTTTTTATCGGTATCAAGGTTTAGCAACCTTGTTGGAGGCATTTGCGCGCATCCATGCTCGCCGTCCCTCGACACGATTGCTCATGATCGGGGAAGGAGAACAAGCGGCAGCGCTTGTTGAGCAGGCGACACAGCGAGGTCTTACATCTTGGATAACCTGGGCCGGTCGAGTCGAATACACCCGTGTTCCCACATGGATTGGCGCTATGGACGTGTGTGTCGCGCCATTTTGTGGTGATCGAGGTGAAACATCACCGGTGAAGCTGTTTGACTATCTAGCTTGCGGTAGGCCTGTCGTCGCGAGCGCAATCCCATCCGTCAATGCGCTGTTTTCTCGCGCGAATGGGGTCGTACTGGTTCAGCCTGATCAGATCGATGCGCTGGTTGAAGCTGTCTTGGACTTGTTGGCACGTCCTGATGAAGCATGCCGATTGGGGCTTGAAGGTCGCGTGTTTGTCGAGCAGCGGTTTGGGTGGCATGCAATCGTTCGCGCGTTACGTGACCTGGTTCGACCAATCATTCCACATGATCCTGATCGGCACCGGATTATGGCCAGTAAATAAAAGAGGTGGAAGATTATGAGTCAGCTTGCGGCGGGTGAAAGAGGCGGGACTATCCCTGAGGAATTGTATTTGCAGTTGATGAAGCAATGTCTGACGCGGATGCTTTGGAGAGAAAGATATCGGCCGATGACGTCGCTCAGCGGCTGGCGGAAGCTTGCATTGAAACCGGTTCAATCGTTGTTGCATCAGGTGCAGTTGGAAGTTGTGAAAATTGAACAGGATCGAACAGACGCGAGGCAGGAGGGACGTGATTGGCCGATTGAAGCAGAGACGATGGTTGGGTTGAAGCGGTTGGATAATCTTCAACATTGTGTGACATCGGTGATTCGAGATGGTGTGCCGGGAGATCTGATTGAAACCGGAGTCTGGCGTGGTG
>JBDTSF010000129.1:0-2095 GCA_039931295.1 Nitrospirota bacterium
GGGACATCATCCCTGAACTTGCTCCAAAGCCAGGCGAACCCATCATCGATAAGCCGGGCAAGGGTTCGTTTTGGGCGACGGACCTGGAAATGCTCTTACGGCTTCGAGGGATCGCCAACATCATTCTGGCAGGAATCACCACAGATGTCTGTGTCCATACCACCATGCGTGAGGCCAATGACCGGGGCTTTGAATGTCTCCTTCTGGAAGATTGTTGTGGCGCGACTGACTACGGAAACCACCAAGCGGCAATTAAGATGGTCACAATGCAGGGCGGGGTGTTTGGGGCCGTGGCGAAATCCGATGCCTTTGTAGAAGCACTCTCATCATGAACACGGCTCCTCCAGACCTGGAAGTCCTCGGCATGACCAAGCGTTTCGGGCCGCTGGTGGCCTTACAGGACGTGAATTTTCGGCTGCGGTCTGGTCGGTTTCATGCGCTTCTTGGTGAGAACGGCGCCGGCAAGAGCACGTTAGTGAAATGTATCATGGGCTATTATCGCTCCGATGAGGGGAAGATTTTGTTGGATCAGCAACAGGTCACGGTTCGCAGTCCCCGTGACGCACAGGCATTGGGAATCGGGATGGTCTATCAGCAGTTCACCCTGATTCCTAACATGACGGTCCTCGAAAACCTGGTGATCTCTAAAGCCAAGCTGAACCCTCTCATCAACTGGTCGGAAGAAGAGCGCCAGCTGACACAGTTTATGGAGAAGATGCCGTTCAAGGTGGCTCTTGCAGCTCGTGTCAGTTCGCTCGCAGCTGGAGAAAAACAAAAAGTTGAAATCCTCAAGCAGCTATTTTTGAAAAACCGCGTTCTCATCTTAGATGAACCCACTTCCGTCCTGACACCACAAGAAGCGGATGAGGTCTTGGGCCATCTCCGCGCCATGACGCGGGCACAACAGATCAGCGTTTTGATTATTACCCACAAACTCCGAGAAGTGGTGACCTTTGCCGATGAGGTCACCGTGTTGCGCAAAGGTCAGTTCGTAGGGTCCGGACTGGTGTCGGATCTGAAGGTTTCTCAGATGGCCGAGATGATGGTGGGGTCTGAGGTCACAACCAAATCAAAGGAACGCAGTGTACCTCCTGCCAAAACTCCCAAACTAGCGATTCACGATCTTCGAGTGCATGACGATGCCGGGGTGGAAGCGATCCGAGGGCTGCATGTCACCATCCATTCAGGCGAAATCGTGGGGATTGCCGGTGTATCGGGCAATGGGCAGCGAGAACTGGTTGAGGTCCTGGCCGGACAACGCCAGGCGATAGCAGGTACAATTCTGGTTCAGGGTCTGCCGTTTTCGTCGACCCGTAAGCAGATTGTGCGGCATAAGATCTATTGCTTGCCGGAGGAGCCGCTCCTGAATACCTGCGTAGGGCACATGAGCCTCGCAGAAAATCTGGCGTTTCGCAATTTTGATCTGGAGCCCCATGCCATAGGTGGTTGGTTAATCAATCATCAGATGATGCGGCGGAGCGCGCTGAGTTTGATAGAACGATATAATATTAAGCCCCCGAATCCCCAGACTCCCATCCGATCTCTTTCCGGCGGAAATGTGCAACGCGCGGTCTTAGCACGAGAGCTCTCAGACGGCGTGGAGATCTTAATCGTGGCCAATCCCTGTTTTGGGTTGGATTTCTTGGCCACGGAGGAAATTCGCGTGCAGATTGTTGCTGCACGCAATCGCGGGACAGCTGTCCTTCTAGTGAGTGAAGACCTCGACGAGATCCTGGAATTGGCCGACCGTACCGTGGTGATGTTTAACGGGCAACTGGTCTATGAAACGACGTCGTCCGGCGCCGATCTCGCGCTCATCGGACGGCACATGACAGGACATGCGGCATGAACATGGTGATGGCATCCCCCTATCCGTATCAGTTGCCTCCGCGAGAGTCGAGTGCTCGAGTGGGGTTGGTCATCATTGACATGCAGCGCGATTTCGTCGAGCCAGACGGGTTTGGCGCAGCGCTGGGGAACCAGGTCGAACCCCTGCAAAAGATCGTACCGACCGTCGCGAGGCTGCTCAGAACATTCCGCGAGTTGCGGTTACCGATCATTCACACGAGAGAAGGTCATCGCCCCGATCTGTCGG
>JBDTSF010000130.1:0-2029 GCA_039931295.1 Nitrospirota bacterium
CGGCGTGTTGTGTGTAAACTGATTTTTTCACTAGCCTTCTAAGCGTCATACCCATGCAGGAACCTACCTCGCCGCCGATTCCCCGTGTACTGGGGACAGAAACGGAATTCGGGATCGCGTCACGCGATCCCGCCGCCTCAGATCCCGTCTCCAATTCCATCGCCGTCATCGGGCACTATCAGGGCTTGCCGGCTCCTCTGGCCATCTGGGACTATGAAAATGAGAACCCGTTGCTCGATGCGCGTGGATTCGAGGTCGAAGGTGAGCGGGAGCGACCCAACCCCGAATATAATCGTCAGCTGAATAAAGTGTTGGCGAATGGAGGGCGGCTCTACGTTGATGGGGCTCATCCAGAATATTCCACGCCTGAGTGTACCAATCCACGGGAAATAGTCGCATTCGAACGAGCCGGCGACCGAATCCTCGCTCAATGCCTCGAACAGATGGCACGTGTCACCGGGCGTGATCATTGCGTGCTGTACAAAAACAACTCGGACGGCAAGGGGAACAGCTACGGTTATCATGAAAGCTATCTCTTGTCGCGCGCAGTTCCCTTCGACCGCATTGTGAAAGTCTTGGCGCCATTTTTTGTGACGAGGCCTATTTTTGCAGGGGCAGGCAAAGTCGGCGCAGAGAATCAGACCGACTCAACGGAATACCAGATTTCACAGCGCGCGGATTTCTTCGAGTGCCTGGTCGATCTTAATACGATGGTTCGGCGCCCCATCGTCAATTCACGCGATGAGCCGCACGCGGAGTATGGCAAATACCGGCGGCTGCATGTGATTGTCGGGGATGCCAACATGGCGGAACTGTCGACCTATCTCAAGGTCGGCACGCTGTCGATTGTCTTGGATCTGCTCGATGCCGGCGCTGATCTGCCGCTGTTCGAGTTGGACGATCCGGTTCGAGCTATCAAGCAGGTGTCGCGCGATCTGGGCATGAAGGAGACGCTCACACTCACAGGAGGCCGCTCGACGACGGCAGTGGAAATTCAGCGAGCCTATTTGAATGCCGCGATGGGATACTATGCTTGCCGTGAGCTCTCCCAAGTCACGAAAGATATTCTCGTCCGCTGGGAAGATGTGCTGGACAAGTTGGAGCAAAATCCTCGGCTCTTGGTGCGAGAGTTGGACTGGGTAGCGAAGCGTCAGATGATGGAATCCTATATGGAGCGTAAGGGCTGTGGGTGGGACGACCCGAGGATCCGGCTGATGGATCTGCAGTATCACGACGTCCGACCTGACAAGGGTTTGTATTTTACGCTCGAACGCAGCCACTTGATCGAGCGAATTGTGCAAGATGTCGAGATTGCACGAGCGGAGTTCACCCCGCCTCCGGGGACGCGCGCCTATTTCCGTGGGCGTTGTGTCAGCAAGTTTGCGAAGTCTGTCTATGGTGTCAGCTGGACGTCGGTCCTGTTCGATATCGGCAACAATCAGGTGAAACGAGTGCCGTTGATGGATCCGCTCCGAGGCACGTCCTCGATGACGAGCGACCTCCTTGATCAGGTCGAGACCGTCGATGAATTGCTGGTGAAACTCAAGGCCTGAAGAACAACCTTCCCTCGCGATGAACACCATGAAATTGCCATTCTTTCCCAACCACGACGACTCGAGTTTCTTTGACTTTTTGACTGAACACCATCCTGCGCTGACTCCGACAGGCCGCAGTGGATTCTTGCAGGCTCACGCCATAGCTGACCCGATGCGCGGGGCCGGTCCGATGAGTGTCCCCCATGCGACCACTGTGCTGGCGATCAAGTATCAAGAGGGTGTGGTCATTGCCGGGGATCGTCGAGCGACAGAAGGGTTTCAAATTGCCGAACGCCGGATTGAGAAGGTCTTCAAGATCGACGAGTATTCCGCGATGGCGATCGCCGGCGCCGCAGGCCCTTGCATTGAAATGGCCAAGCTATTCCAAGTCGAGTTAGAGCATTACGAAAAATTAGAAGGTGTGCAACTGTCTTGTGAAGGGAAGGCCAACAAGCTCGGGCAGATGGTCAAGGCCAATCTGCCGATGGTCTTTC
>JBDTSF010000131.1:0-2077 GCA_039931295.1 Nitrospirota bacterium
AAAAATATCAATCACTCGCTCGTCAAGGAGGGCCGCTGGCCCATCAACTCCTAGGGGAATTCCCAGGTGACTTGCTGGTACGGGAGGAGTATTTTTAGGTCCTATCCCACGTACATAATAGAGAGGGGGACCTATGGCTGAAGTGAATTCTATGTATCATGCCCGTTTGAGAAGCGATGACATTACAGCTCAGATCGACAAGCTCGAAGGGTTAGCCCATCACATAGTGGTGAACCCGACATTCGATATGTTTGACGTGCAAACAGAAGATATTCTCATCAAGATATATGGCGCAAACCATCAATATGTTGAATCGTACAAATACGCCACTTTGGGGGAGGCCGAAGCGATGGTGAACTTGCCAGAATCGGCACAGGAACCCCAGAGCCGGGACATTCCGAAGAAGGGCCTTCAGCAGCGGCGCCAGGTCTTGCAGAGCATTTTGACCGACCTCAAGGAACTCGAAACACAAGAATCGCGCGCGCTCGCGGGTGAAGATCGGGAAGATCCTCCAGGCCCCAGCTAGAATGCGTAGAAGCGCAACCCCCTGAAATTGGAGGGTGGCGACTTCCGTGCTTGCAGTGTCCTGCAATTGGTGCTTCTGCGAGACCTCTCCCCCGCGGTGGGGGTAATGTGTGACGGCATGATAGTCAAGGTGCAATCGGTCTGAAAGAGAGAAAGATGATTGTTCCGCAGCATGGTCCAACCGCCTTGAGCCCGCCTCCTTTCTCGTCGCTCACCTGAAGATCGGGGGGATCAAATTGCCGCCGATTGTTCATCTGTCGGCGGTGCCGATCGGTGTGAAGCGCAAATTTGATGCGTCGAGGAGTAGGAGGAGATCGTCTTTCAATTCCGGAGCCAGCGTGCCAGGATTCCTTATTAAAGGCCTGATCGAATTATTTATGGAATCGCATGAAGCTTTCGAGATCGGCCGATCCCATAGACAAGACAAATTTAGTGCTGTTCTGAGGGTATGAAGAACACTCCTTCCTTGCCTTGCAATGACAGGATAGAAATTCTTGATGGGTTTCCATGACATGACGTGTAGACTGAGTAAGTCGCCACCAGATGAATAGTGACCTGCTCGCGTTCATGCCGTCTACAGCCGAAGTCGCAGGATCTGCCTGCGCCGTGTTGAGAGCCCAAGCGTCACGTCTCAATCTCGAACCCATCATCCTTCCGCCACCGCCACCCGCCGTCCAATTCCATAATCGAATAGCCGTGGCCGGCGAACTGTACGGCAGCTGTGGCGGCAAGATGACCGACCTGTGAATAGCAATAGAGCACGTTCATTTTGTCCTTGCGCAGCCCTTGAAGCGATTGCTACCGATCCTTCGGCAAATTGACGGCGCTCGGTATGTGCCCCCCTACATAATCTTCGGCCGCTCGAACATCGACGACATTGACTTCACGCTTCTTCATCATTCGCTCCAACTCGACCGGTCCTGTCGCAAAGGCCATCTTCGCCTCAAAAACCCCCTCGCCTTAGCCGGATCATTGATCGCTGCTTGAGTTGCCATGGCTCTCCTCCTTGTGTCTAAACCATGACCGTGATACTGGCCGTTGCACTCGTTGTTGTCTTGTCATAGGGATTTGCGGTACCGTACCGCTCAATGGAACACACCTTCACCTGCCCCGCTTGCGGAGAAGAGATTTCCATGGTCCTAGACCTCTCGGTTACCCATGAGACCTACATCGAAGACTGTGAAGTCTGCTGCCAGCCCCTCGAGATCAGCTACACCATACAGGACGCCACCCTCGCTCATTTCGATGCCAAGACTCTCGAGTAGGTTCGTTCAGGACTCACCTCTCGCCGACGAGATCGTGAGGTCAATGGACGATCAAGCAAATCGGCGGTGACTGATTGACAGTGAACGACTTACTTCTCATGGCTTGGCAGTTCCGGGACGGTCGTCTCCATGATTTTGATCACTCGACCTTGATCATCCATGCGGATTATGATGCGTTCTCCTGCAGATAGTCCCTTGAACAACTCCAACTTCGTCATTGTGAATACCACCGTCTGTCCTAGATCCGTTTTGAGTTTCCCGGTCATCTTCGACATATCAAGCGCTTC
>JBDTSF010000132.1:0-2587 GCA_039931295.1 Nitrospirota bacterium
TCGGCAACAATATTCCTGTGTTCTTTATCCAAGATGCGCTCAAATTTCCTGATCTTGTGCACGCGGTGAAGCCCGAGCCGCATCATGAGATGCCGCAGGCGGCTGCTGCCCACGATACCTTCTGGGACTTCATCTCCCTGATGCCAGAATCCATGCATATGATCATGTGGGTGATGTCGGATCGCGCGATCCCCCGGAGCTACCGCATGATGGAAGGCTTCGGCGTTCACACCTTCCGGTTGATCAATGACAAGGGGCAGGCCCGCTTCGTGAAGTTTCATTGGAAGCCACTGCTCGGCCTCCACTCGGTCGTCTGGGATGAGGCGCAGAAGATCTCGGGGAAAGATCCGGACTTTCACCGGCGCGACCTGTGGGACGCGATCGAACATGGCGCCTATCCCGAATGGGAATTTGGGATACAAATTGTCGAGGAAAAGGACGAACAGAAGTTCGGCTTCGATCTGCTGGATCCCACGAAACTCATCCCTGAAGAATTGGTCCCCGTGCAGCGCATCGGCAAAATGACTCTCAACCGGAACCCGGACAACTTTTTCTCGGAAACAGAGCAAGTCGCGTTTCACCCGGGCCATCTCGTGTCCGGGATCGATTTCTCCAACGATCCGCTCCTACAGGGACGTCTCTTCTCGTACACGGATACGCAACTGATCCGGTTGGGTGGTCCAAACTTCCATGAGATTCCAATCAACCGTCCGGTCGCGCCTGTTCACAACAACCAACGCGACGGACATATGCGCCAGGCCATCAACGACGGACGAACCAGCTACCAGCCGAACTCACTTGCCGGAGGCTGCCCCATGCAGGCGAAGGGGGACTTGGGCGGTTTTGTCAGCTACGCGGAAAAGATGTCAGGGACAAAAGTAAGACAGCGAAGTCGGAGTTTCTTCGATCATTTCAGCCAGGCCTCGCTGTTCTGGCACAGCCAATCCGAACCGGAGCAAGCCCATATCGTGAAAGCCTTCCGATTTGAGCTCGGCAAGCTGGAAGTCCCCGCCATCCGAGAGCGCATGATCGGCATGCTCGCGCAGGTCGATCCCTCTCTGGCCAAACGCGTGGCACAAGGATTGGGACTCAGCGTTCCCACGAAGTCCCCTACGCTGTTGAACGAGAGCGTGCCGGCGGATGGGAACCCCGCAGAGTATCAGCCTAAACCCAACAAAAGCTCAACGAGCCGCTCACCCGCGCTGTCCATGGCCAATTCCGTGAAAGGTGGAATCAAGACGCGCAAGGTCGCGATCCTCGCTACCGATGGAGTTGATGACGCGGATCTTAACGGTATGAAGAAAGCGTTGATCGAGGCCGGCGCTCAGGCAAAGATCGTGGCTCCTCGTCTTGGGATGTTGACCAGTGCCAAGGGAGCGCAGCTTCACATCGATTTCAGTTTCCTCACCTCCAGTTCCGTCCTCTTCGATGCCGTCTATATCCCAGGTGGGGACAAGAGCATCCAGGCTCTCCAACAAGAAGACGACGCCATAGAATTTGTGAAAGAGGCCTACAAACATTGCAAGACCATCGCCGCCACCGGCGCGGGGGGCCGGTTTGTGCGCATGGCATGTCTCGGGCGAGATCTCGCAGACGGGTCCGAGCATGAGGGTGTTCAGAACGCCAAGGATGAGGGTCTCATCATCGGTAAGGAGAATGATACCCGCGGCGTGGCCTCCAAGTTCATCAATGCGATGGCGCTCCATCGCCATTGGGCGCGAGAATTGAAGTCTCAGCCGGCCTGAAGCATGAATGACCCAACCAGGGGCTCTCAGGTGAGGCACCATGGGGTCGAGGAGAAACAATGACAACGGCTATTTTAAGTTTTCAGGGTGGAAGTACGTTGGCACAAAGGAAAACCTGTGCATATTCTCTGAGATCCATGAGCCTTTTGTTTGCGCTCGTGGGGCTAGCCGGACTTCCCGGCTGTCTGAGTTTTGGGGGCAGCGACAACTCCGACACGAAAGCCTCCAGGAACGCGGCAGAGACCGCGATATCCCGAGAAGTGGCGGAAATGGTCAAGCTCTATCGAGTATGCCTTCAGAAAAACGAGGAGAATCCGGTAAAGGCCAGAGAAAACTGCGGCATGTACAAAGATGCCATCCGGGATCTGGCTCCCGACAACATGAGAACGATTGTCGCGGAGGTGTTAGATCGGCTGCGAGACAAAAGTCATAAGCCATCGAATCAACGCGACATCGAGCCGTAGTGTGGCCATCGTTGCAGGGCTCACGATGCCACGTACAGCAGCACTGGACAATGAAAGCATGCTGCAGACTCTCGCAGCAGAATTTAGATCATCCAAGATGCCACCGCGTGGGATAAGGAGGGTTCATCATGGGGAAAGCATTTATACTTTGGCTACTGGGAGTTCCGTTCACCTTGCTTGCCATCCTCTGGTTTTTCGGTTTCCTTCGATAAGGAGTACCAAAAGACGAGGGAGACGACGGAAATTCTGAACACGTGCTCGTCGTGCATGGGGCGGAAGGCGTGGTGGCGGGTCGAACGTGCAAAGCCAGTCTGCTGCGCATCGTTGACGAAGAGAATGAAATCTACTTGACGAAAGGAACCGACCGATGAGAATTGC
>JBDTSF010000133.1:0-33381 GCA_039931295.1 Nitrospirota bacterium
GGGTCGAAGACGAAGTCGTCCGTGAATTCAACTCTCACCTCGCCCCAAAGGTTACGGAGCTCCAGCGCTTTGTAAATCGTGTCGCAAGTGTCCGCTAGCTCTGGCGTCTTAACATCCTCGCTTATGTCGATGCAAAATCTCCGACACTCTATGTCGAAGTCCAGGCCGCCGCCTTGCACGCGGAACTCGGGGCGTTTGATATGCCCGAGTGGATACCACTGAACATCGTAACCCTTCAAGTAGTAGTTCCACGCGGCAAGAATTTCGACCATGAAATCGTTATGCTGGTTCAAGAGTAGATCGTTGCGGTATTTTGCCCTCACTTCTTCCGACATGCGGTGATGTAGTGAAGCGATCATAAGCGCGTCACCGACCAATTTTTGAATCGCTGTGGGCCAGGCGCTTGGCATGTGGGCACCCTTATTGGTTATTTGGTCGTACGTGCGGAAGGCAAAAAGCCATGGCTTAAGATGTTCTGCCCATATGCGGTAGCAGCCACCATGGTGTAGAAGGTCCTTATCGAGGTCGGCTTGTGCCTTGGCAAGAGCCTCGTGTCCCAAGAATTCTTTAAGCTTCCCGACGTACTTGGGAACCTCCGAAGCTTTGACTTCATTGCTGTGAGGATTGAGCGGACAATGTTGTAGAGTCACGGCAGATCTCACAATCGTCATCATGATCTTGCGCGCTGGATTCTAGCCTTGCTGCTGGCCCTTCACAAGTCGCTATCCAACTACCAGCCAAGGGTTGAAGCCAGCGGGCGGGGCTGAATAAACCATTCCCCCCGCCTATCCGGCCCTTGCGCATTCGTCCGTGTCCCTTCTAAGTACGCCTCCAGAGGGGGCACCTCTCCATTGATGGATAAGGCATTCCTGCGGATCGATTCACGAACCCCGTGCCAGTGGCCGAGAACGATACGATTCGCCACACGCGCCACCGGTAAATTCGCATGGTATTGTTTTCTCATGTTTTCTTATTCTTCTTGAATTCACGGAAACCCTAAGAGTTTACCTCCCAGGCGAGATGGCGGAGCAGCCATTCCCATAGCCGCAAGTAGGGTGCGGATTCGGATTGTACGGATCTTGCGACTGAGCGAAGACAGAGCCTACATAGAGACTGTAGAGAGTCAGAAACAAACTTATAGCCAGCATCCACCCCTTCATGATAAAACTCCCTTCGTGAATGTGAGGGCACCGAGCCCCCAAGGCGATGGCAGACTGGATGAGTGCCCGAGACGTTGCAGCGGACATTTCGTTCCTTAAAGCCCATAACCTATGGAGAACACGAAGATGCTAACGTCTACGTCGATTCATAGCCTCGTCTATCACCTTTAACTCATCCCACCACGAGGACCGGTCATGGGGAATGAGCCCAGGCTGGGCAGCAAGATTTTCTATAAGATCGGCGAAGTCAGCCAGATTGCCGAGCTACCGGCTTATGTGTTGCGATTCTGGGAGTCAGAATTTCCATTTCTTAGGCCGAAGAAAAGTCGTGGGAATCAGCGGCTCTATGTCAGACGAGAAGTTGAAACGGTGTTGGAGATCAAGCGGATGCTCTATGAAGAGGGGCATACGCTCGCAGGCGTTAAACGTTATTGGACCAGGCGAGGCCGGGTGGCAAGCCAGCAGGTACGTCCCAAAGAACTGGCGCAGAAGCTGCGAGGGAATCTTCAGGCGATTCTCAAAATTATGGAGTCGCATTCTAATTAACCACAGCTGTGTCATCCCTTTCGATCTGGTTGTATTTCGGTCTCTTGGAGACCAAGTGGGAAACGGTGTAGTTGAATAGACTGTGTCGGGGCGTGGCGCAGCCCGGTAGCGTACTCGCTTGGGGTGCGAGTGGTCGGCCGTTCAAATCGGCTCGCCCCGACCAATACAGACCGCGCTGAGAACTGAGACGAACAGGATCGTATCGTACTCGGTTCTCAGCGCTCAGCAGTGAAACAGCGAGCTGCCGCCGGCAGCTTTTTTTGTCCCTGACGGACCCATGCGAATTTTGGTGACGAACGATGACGGGGTTCATTCGCCTGGTCTGACGGCGCTCGCCAAGGCGTTGTCAAGAGTGGGTGAGGTGTGGGTGGTTGCGCCGGACCGTGAACGGACTGCCGTGGCGCATGCGGTCACGCTCCATAAGCCGCTTAGAGTGCAGCAGCTTGGAACACGGATCTATGCGGTCAACGGCACGCCGGTCGACTGTGTGAATCTGGCCGTGCTGAAAGTCCTCTCGGCGCCGCCCGACCTCCTTGTATCGGGAATCAATAAAGGCGTGAATCTTGGCGACGACGTGTTGTATTCAGGAACAGTTTCGGCAGCAATGGAAGGAACGATCCTCGGTGTCCCCTCTATGGCGGTATCACAGGAGGGGCAGGGACATTTTTATTTCGATGCCGGCGCTCGGTATGCCGTTCGTATCGCTCGTTTGATTCTGAAAGATGGTTTGCCAGATGAGACGCTCGTGAATCTCAACATTCCGAATCGTCCGTTTGGGTCGATCACCGGAATCCGAGTCACCTGTCTCAGCCGCAGGCGCTTCGACAATCCGATCATTGAAAAGATCGATCCGCATGGCCGGACCTACTATTGGATCGCCGGGACTCGTGTGTCGTGGAGCCGAAGCAAGGACGCCGACCATGAGGCGCTTGAGCAAGGCGCGGTTTCGCTCACTCCCATTCATCTCGATACGACGAATCACGGGGCGTTGGATCGTTTCAAGAAGTGGGAAACGGTACGCCGACAAAATGCGCGTCGGGTGTCTGCATCGTCGAAACTGAAAAGCAAACAGAGGAGTTAGGGTGTTGTGGGGAACCTGATCGAAGCGATCATTACAGAGTTGAGCCGGTTTGTTGTCTCGATGATTTCAAGGTTCGGCTATACCGGCATTTTTCTCACCATGGCCATTGAGAGCGCCTGCATCCCATTGCCCAGCGAAATCATCATGCCCTTTGCCGGGTATCTTGTGACGTCGGGACAGTTCACGATGCTTGGCGTGACATTGGCCGGCGCTATTGGGAACGTCGCCGGATCGGTTGTGGCCTACTACGCCGGTGTGTGGGGCGGCCGGCCCTTCGTCGAGCGATACGGACCCTATGTGCTGGTGTCGAAAAAAGATATCGAAATGGCGGATCGATGGTTTGCCAAATATGGCGATGCGGCCGTATTTTTCAGCCGGATGCTTCCGGTCGTTCGGACCTTCATCTCGTTGCCGGCGGGCATTGCCAGAGTGAATATTTATCGATTCATGCTCTACACGTTTCTTGGCGCATTGCCCTGGTGTTATCTTCTGGCCTACATCGGCCTGAAAATGGGAGAACAGTGGGAGCACCTGAGAGACTATTTCCATCAGTTCGATATCGCGATTGGCGTTTGCCTGGCGCTTGCCGTGGGCTATTTCCTCTGGTCCCATTGGCCGAGGCGCCGCATCACTCCGGGGGTCTAACGAGCTCATGCTCTCGCTCTATAACACACTCACTCGGAAAAAAGAGCCGTTCCAGTCGCTTCAGCCGAATATGGTCAGGATGTATGTCTGCGGTGTGACGGTCTACGACTACTGCCATATCGGTCATGCCCGCAGTGCGCTCGTGTTCGATGTGATCCGGCGGTATCTTGAATTCAGCGGTTACCAGGTTGACTTCGTCAAGAATTTCACCGACGTGGATGACAAGATCATCAAGCGGGCGAATGAACGTGGCGTATCGTGCGATGCTATTACCGCCGAGTATATCGAGGCTTACTATCAGGACATGGGGAAGCTCGGAATTCGACAGGCCACACATGAGCCGAAAGCAACCGAGCATATGGCCGAGATCATTGAATTGGTTGGCAGGCTGATTCAGAAAGGTCTGGCCTACGAAGTGGCCGGCGATGTCTATTTCCAGGTCGACAAATACCCGGCCTATGGCCGCCTCTCGAAACGCAAGCTCGAGGATTTGCAGGCCGGCGCGCGGGTGGAGGTGGATGAACGCAAGCGCCATCCGATGGATTTTGCGCTTTGGAAGAGCAGCAAACCGGGTGAGCCATCATGGGATAGTCCCTGGGGCCTAGGGCGCCCCGGCTGGCATATTGAATGTTCCGCGATGTCGATGCGCCATTTGGGTGAGACCTTCGATATTCACGGCGGGGGGATGGATCTCATCTTCCCCCATCACGAGAATGAAATCGCCCAGTCCTGCGGCGCGACGGGAAAAGAATTCGCGCGCTACTGGATTCACAACGGTTTTGTGCAAATCAATCAGGAGAAGATGTCCAAGTCTCTGGGGAATTTCTTCACGATCAGAGAGATCTTTGAGAAATCTAATTGGCCTGAGGCGGAAACTGGGGAGATGTTGCGGTATTTCCTGCTAGGGACCCACTATCGCAGCCCGTTGGATTTTTCCGATAAGAGCATCGAAGAAGCAAAAAATGCGTTGAACGGGTTCTACGACCTGTTCACGCGGCTGAAAGAATCTGAACATAGAGCTACAGCTGACAAGGGGTTGATAGAAGCGATCAAGCGATCCAAAGTGGCATTCAGGGAAGCAATGGACGATGACTTCAACACGTCAGTGGCGATTGCGGAGTTGCAGCGATTGAAGAGCGACGTCAATAAAGTACTGAGCCAAGGCCTCTCGACGGAGGCACGGAAGATCGCGAGAAAGGAATTTCGTTCGCTAGGGAACTCCCTGGGATTGTTCCAGTTGGATAGGTGGGAATTCAACTCTTCAAAGAAAATGGTGCGCGAGGCCGTCGGAACTTCAGCAGGTAAGTCCATAGTTATTGGTATCGGCGAAGCAGTTACGGTGCCAAAACAAGGCCAAATGACTGATGCTGAAATCGACGCGAAACTTGTGGAACGCAATGAAGCCAGAAAACAGAAAGACTTCAAGAAGGCCGACGAGATTCGTCAGTTCCTCGCCTCCCACGGCATCGTCATCGAGGACAAGCCCGACGGTACCAGCCGGTGGAAGCGATAGTCAGCCGGAACTGATTTATGGGCTGCATGCTGTGCGCGAAGCCTTGCGCGCCGGTTCGCGCCCGCTGCAGCGGATTCTTGTCCTCCGCACCGATCGGCAATTCCACGACCTTGTCCAGCTTGCGAAGGCGCAAGGAGTTCCTGTTCATATCGAACCTCCGGCTGCATTCGATCGATCGGTGCCTGGCGGAAATCACCAGGGCGTGATTGCCCTCATTGCTGCAAAATCCTACGACACGACAGAGCAGATTCTCGAGCGGGCAAAGACGCGAGGTGAGAAGCCCTTTCTTGTGCTCCTTGATGGGGTCGAAGACCCACACAATTTGGGGGCGGTCTTGCGGACGGCTGAAGCCGCAGGTGTTCACGGGGTTTTCATCCCGGAACGTCGAGCTGTTGGTTTGACATCCGTGGTGGCGAAAGTGTCAGCTGGAGCGCTGGATCACATCGCGGTCGGGCGCGTAGGTAACCTGATTCGTCTCATTCAGGATCTCAAGAAAGTCGGCCTGTGGGTGTACGGCGTGGACCCACAGGCAGCGAAGCTTCATACCGACATCGACATGACCGGCCCGATCGCGCTGGTGTTTGGAGGAGAAGGAGAAGGTCTTCGCCCTGGTGTGTTGGGAGAGTGCGATGACCGCATCAGGATTCCAATGCAGGGGCGTGTCCAGTCCTTGAACGTCTCAGCTGCAGCTGCCGTCACGTTGTTTGAAGCGGTTCGCCAGCGTTGGAATCGTGTTGCGACTTCGTCACAGCCTACCGGATCTTGATCGTCCCGTCTTGGATCGCAGTTTTGATCAGCTGAGCGGTGTTCGACACGCGCATCTTTTTCATCATATTGGCTCGATGTGCCTCAACGGTCTTCACGCTGATCTTGAGTCGTTGACCGATTTCCTTGTTTTTGAACCCGGCCCAAATCAGTTCAAGAATTTCTTTTTCCCGGCTGGTCAGCGATTCAGGCCGCTTCTTGCGTGGGGGTGGAGTCAGATTGGCCAGGGAAGGTTTGGTTTTCGACTTCGCAGTCCGTGCCTTTGCCATTATTGCGTTCTCCTTTAGCAAATAAAAGATAGTACGGTATAATTTATGTCGATGGGGTGAGGCTAAGGACCAACCCGTACCCAGTCGGGGCCAATTATAAGAACTCTCGTGTCATAAGTAAACCGTAGGAGCCAGGTTCAAGTGAAGCTACCTAGTTTATTTCACATTTCCCGCAACGTAACTTGGGCATTCCGGGCCGGAGTCTGCTCCCGAGTCGATTATGCATGAATGGTCTCTCTACGGTGTCGTCGGGCTCCTGGGTGCGCTGGTCGGCAGTTTTCTCAATGTCTGCATCTACAGACTGCCCCGGGGTGAATCGATCGCTTGGCCCGGCTCTCATTGCCCTTCGTGTGCTCACCCCATCGGGTTCTACGACAATATTCCGATACTGAGCTACCTGTGGCTTGCTGGACGCTGCCGGGCTTGCCGCACGCCGATTTCAAAACGATACCCCTTCGTCGAAGCCACTAACGCTCTGGGCTATCTCGCCGTCTTATGGTCTTTCGGTCCTACCTGGACGGCCGCGCTCTATGCTCTGCTATTTTCAGCGCTGGTTGTGGTGACTGGAACGGATCTCACGCACAAGATGATCCCCAATGTCATTACCATACCAGGGGTGGTGGTCGGACTTCTAGGTGCCGTGACGGTACTGCCGGTGGGTGTGATCAATTCTGTGGCCGGTCTTACGGTGGGTGGCGGCATTCTTTGGCTCTTGGCCTGGCTCAGTCCCTATCTCTTCGGTAAAGAGGGAATGGGCGGCGGCGATATCAAGTTGCTGGCGATGATCGGTGCATTTCTTGGCTGGAAGCCGGCGCTTCTTACCATCATGATCGGCTCGCTCACTGGTTCGATCATCGGCGTAGGTTTGATTGCGCTGCATGTCATCAAGCGCGATGACTATATCCCCTTTGGCCCCTTTCTTGTGTTGGGTGCTCTTCTCTCCATGTTTTTTGCCCAGCCGCTCCTCGATTGGTATCAAGGTCTTTTTGACCCTGCCTTCTGACCCGCTCCCTGTATCTCTTCGGGCGAATCCCTGTATCTAAATCGTGACGTGCTTTTCTGCCTTTCTTTCTCATTGTCAGCTTGGGACAGGCCGATTCCGCTGCGCTGCGTCCTCTTCCAACGCGAAACTGCGCGAACTTGTGAACTATTCCATCCTCGCCACACACGATGTGTTCAGTCCCCTCTGCATGGATCAACGTGGGCATGGGTCTTGGATATCCGGCCATCCTCGTAAGGAGAAATATTGTTCGAGAGGGGGATATGCGAAGAGAATTTCAGAGACAGGAACAAGGCTGGAGTCTGACCGAGCTCCTTACGGTGTTAGCTATCATGGGCGTCATGGCCGTATTGGCTGGGCCGAGTTATCAGGCAGTAGCCGCACGGGTTCAGGCGCGTAGCGCGACGGTGGAGATTGCTTCGGAACTCCGTCTCGCCAGGCAGCTGGCCATGGGTAGACGAGAGCGGCTTCGAGTCATATTCGATCGAGAGGGCCGGACGATCACGCTACGACGTGCGGATGCCGAGGGCATCCTTCACGTCTATGACTATGCGGGCAAGGGAGTGATTGTGGAGGAGCCAACCTCGGGCCCTGAACTTCTGTTTCATCCCAGTGGTCGGTCGGTGACTCCGACAACTATTCGCGTCCGCGACAGTCAAGGTCGGGAAACCATGTTTACGGTGAGTATCACCGGAAGGGTATCCATCTCATGACTCGGGGTCAATTATTTCATGCAGAGAGCGGAGCCAGTTTTGCTGAAGTGTTGGTGGCGATGACGTTGACATTGATCGGATTGGTTGGCGCGATGGGAGCGTTTCAGGCAGCAGAACAGAGTATTCGAGTAGGGACATTAGCGACGCGCGCGCTCGCGATGGCGGAATCACGGATTGAAGCAAAGCGATCTGTGAGATGGGATCGTCTCTTGTTGGACGATCTAAATCACGATGGTGCATCAGATCTCGTCATGCATGACGATGGAGTAGCCGGCGATGCGTTGGCCGGTGATGGGGTGTATTCCGGTAGTTGGGACCAGGATGGCGTACGGCTTATTTGGACGGTCACGCCGAGCCGCTCTGGTTCGCTGTCAGCCTCAGGGCATGTGCTGATCGAGGCTCGCGCCACCTACGCTGCAGGGGAGGGCCAGCGAGAAGTACGAGTCGGGACCCTGCGGGCCAATCCAATGTTCGTTGGAGGTCGATAACGTGATGGTACCGGGAGTAGACAGAATGCGAATCGGACAGAAAACAAGAGGTATGCATCAAAGAATGTGGATGGAGACAGGAACGAGTCTGATCGAGCTGATGTTTGCCATGGCGGCTGGGCTAGTCGTCCTCGGCGCCACGCTTCAAGCCCTGTCGTATTTCCAGCAACAGTTTATGAAGCAACAACGTGAGGTCGCGCAACAGCAAGATCTTCGCCTGGGGCTAGAGGTTCTTGAGCAGGAAATGCGGCTGGCGAGGCCCGGCTCTCTCGCCAACGCAACTTCGGACTCAGTGGAGTTTTTGGCGAATCTGCATGGTCTCTCGACGACGGTCACGGCAACAGCTGTGGCCGGCCAAACGGCTCTTTCGGTCGAAGACGGGCGAGGATGGGATGATCGGAAAACAATTGTGGTCTGTTGGGCGGAGCGGTGCGAAAGACTTACGCTGGTTCGTGATGGACAACGGCGCGTGCTGACCGTGACGGAGCCACTGACAACGGCGATTCCAGCCGGAGCCTTTGTCTCCCTCCTGAACCATGTCCACTACTACAGTCGCCAGGATGAGCATGGGGTTCTGCGATTGCTGCGGCAGGTCGACGGGGGCGCGAGTGTGATGGTTGGAGACATCCGGGAGGCTCGGTTCTCCTACTGGGACGAAAATGGGCAAGTTTCGACACAGCCGGCGTTCGTCAGGCTGGTTGTGATTGACGTGATGATGTCTGGCAGAGGAATTCGTGCAGTTCGAGAAATCAGCCTCCGGGCTTAAGGGAGACATCTTCTATAAGAAGGGGAGTGGGAATATGGAAATGGGAGAACGGCGTGCAACGAAATTCGACCATCAATGCGACGAGGGCCACGTGCTTCTCGCGGCACTCATGCTGATATTTCTGCTTGGAATCCTCGGCATGACATCTCTTCACCTGGCAGCTCAGGATGGACCGGGCATCAGTTCAATGAAAGAAGATAACGTTGCGCAACAGCTGGCCGACGGTGCGGCGGATGTGGTGATGAGTTGGTTTCACGATTCGTCAGCGACTCCAACGGCCCTTGCCGGATTGCTCGTCAAGCGCCAAGGGAACCCTGAGAGCGGACCGTCGTTCTTCGACGCAGCCGGGCGTTCACAGTTTGCGGGAACCGCTGACCGTCCTGACATCGTACTTGATGCGGCAAATCAAGCGGACAACCAGACGCTCAACGGTTCGCCAAGCGGTTTCCCCAATGCCCTAGGAGGGCTCGGTCGGATTCTTACGTTGAAAGTGTATGGCCCTTTGCAGCCAGGCTTGCTGAGCACGGTTGAGGCGACGACCACGACGGTCGATCACAAGCCGATTACACGAACGGTTCAGCTCCAGCTTGGGGCTGTGAAGATTCCCGCGGTTCGCGCGGCGGCGCAGGTCGGTCAGACTCTCGGAGCCATGCAGCCAGGCGGGGAATCTCCCGTCATGGTCCATTGGGGCGATCAACGGGTATTAGGCGACCTTTCGGTGCAGCGAGTCGAGGATCTCGTCCTCAAGCGCACTGAGGCCCCAGTTACCGGTCAATCGTATCACGAGATGTTGTATGCGCAGGATCGCTGGGCGGAATATTGGATTGGAGGGACCGTCTCGGTCATCGCTCCTCCACCCAGCCAAGGGGTTAATCCTCCGCTTCCTGAAAGCGTGCATCTGCAACAATCTCCGTCGCCTGGGGTGCGACTCGATCAGTGGGAGTACGACTCGCTCAAGAAGCTCGCATTGCGATGGGGGACGTATTATCGACTCGATCGTGCAGGTCAGCTCCATCCGCAGGGGGCTTCGGATTCTGATCAGGGAATCGCACCGATCGACGCACTGGAATCTCAGGTCGTAGGAGACCATCGTGGATTGGTTTTCATCGACACCATCGATGGGCAGGCGCCCCGTGAGGATAATATGGGAACACTGTTGCTGGAGGCGGACTATGTCGAAGGCCTGTTGGTCGTGCAAGGCCATGTGGTGTGTAGGCCTCGTGCGGCGGGGAAATCAGTGCCATCTTTCAGTCCACCATTACCAGGAACAGCATCGCTAGGGACAAGGGTGCCGGTGCAATTGTCCGGTATCCACGTCAACGGCGTGCTGTATGCGGCTGGTGCGATCAAGGTTGAACGCCCTGCTCGCGTATACGGGGCGATCATGGCAGGGCAGAGCGTGACGTCGATTGGAGCCGGTACCGGCATCGAAGTCTGGTACAACGCCGATTTGGCGCAGGGACTCTTTCGGGGCCTTCCGGTTGTATACCGGGAACCGGGGACGTGGTTAGCGAAGTACTAACACGACGGTACAAACGAAAGGCGTTACACATGTTGGTCGATACGAATGTGGTCGCGAATGGAACTGGAGCGAAGAGAAGCAGCCCTGTGTTGAAACCCTTCCGTTGCGCGATTGAGCAAAATGTGCTCGACAGCTTGGTCTATCGCGGCATGCTCAGTCTTGCCGATGTGTTGGCGGCGATCGACGTTTCCAAAGATGGGACTGTCGACCTCGAAACGGTGCTGCTCGACCGCTATCGTGTCCCGAAAGACGCATTGGGGTCAGCCCTGAGCGATTTTTATCAATGCCCCTATCTACCGTATGATGAACGAACGATCATCGATGCCGACTTGCTTAAAACGCTCAATCTGGATTATCTCAAGAAAAATTTCTGGCTGCCCATCATGCGTCGGGGCTCACTGATCGACGTGCTTACCAGTGATCCTCACGATTTCGACAAGTGCTGGGATGTACGGCGCACATTTCCCGGAATGACCATTCGCTATGCTGTGGGTCTGCGTCGCGACATCGAACAATTTCTCCATCTGGCTAGAGGACAGGGAACCAGCGGTTCCATCGGCGCCATTCTCGGTGAGTTGGTCAATGATATCAACCTTGAGCCGGCGACTGATTCCCTATCGAGTGGGATCGATGAGAACGACTCAGCCATTGTGCGGCTGACCAATCAAGTGATTGCCGAAGCCGACCGTCTCGGCGCGTCGGACATTCACATCGAACCGTATGAGGATTGTCAGGACATGGTTGTGCGCTTGCGCATCGACGGCACGTGCTCGACGTTCATGAGGATTCCGGCAATCTATCGGCGTGCGATTGTGTCACGCATCAAGGTCATGGCCAATCTTGACATCGCGGAACGCCGCAAACCGCAAGACGGAAAGATCCGGTATCGGTTGACGAAGGATCGGGAGGTCGAATTGCGTGTCGCAACCCTGCCTACCTCAGGACAGGAGGAAGATGTTGTGTTGCGTCTCCTGACGGCCAAGCAACCGATGCCGCTCGACGCCATGGAATTTTCCCCCGCCACATTGCAGGCCATTCAAGCGATTGCAGAGAAACCGCACGGGATTATCTTATGTGTCGGGCCGACTGGCTCAGGGAAAACCACTACCCTCCACGCGATTCTGAAACACATCAATACCGACGAGCGAAAGATTTGGACGGCCGAAGACCCCATTGAAATTACCCAGAAGGGCCTTCGCCAAGTCCAAGTCCACCCGAAGATCGGCCTCACCTTCGCGACCGCGATGCGGGCGTTTCTGCGCGCCGACCCCGATGTCATCATGATCGGCGAGATGCGTGATAGAGAAACAGCCGACATCGCTATTGAAGCCTCGCTCACTGGCCACTTGGTGCTCAGCACCCTCCATACGAACAGTGCAGTTGAAACGGTGATCCGGTTGTTGGATCTCGGGTGCGATTCGTTTAACTTTGCCGACGCCATGTTGGGAGTGCTTGCCCAGCGCCTCTGCAAACGGATCTGCAACCAGTGCAAAGAGGCCTATCATCCGACCCGACAAGAGTACGATGAGTTGGTGCAGGGATACGGGGTACAGGATTGGCCCACCCTCGACATCGAGTATCGAACCGATTGGAGCCTGTACCGTGGGCGAGGCTGCGAGGCCTGCAACCGAACGGGCTTCAAGGGGCGAGTGCCCTTGCATGAATTTTTACGAGGATCAGAAGAGATGAAGCGGCTGATCCAATCAAGAGCCGGGACTGCTGACATGCTTAGCCTGGCAATGAAAGAAGCCATGTCGACTCTGGTTCAAGATGGGATACGAAAGGTCTTGGCTGGAGAGACGACCTATCGTCAAGTCAGAGCTGTGGCGATGAAATAGCCGACCGGAAGTATTCGTTTCGGGCAACACACTCCTGCTCCTCGGCTTCCCCTTGCTCAACAAATCCCCTATTGGTGGCCCCCTTTCTTCGACAAGAATTGTCTCTGCCAAGTCCGAAAAGCGTCCATTCAAAAGGGAGTGTCCCTTATGCTCTCTTGTATATCAATGGCTTAGAGACAGATTTTCATATGTTCATAGCGGCATGTCCTTTGCGTGACGGTAATGGAGCTATGGGTGTACCAAGACTAAAAAAAGTTGATCGCCCACTGGGGCGGAACCCGCGCGAGGGCGGATTCACACTGATGGAAGTGATGATTGTGCTTGCGATCATAGGGCTAACCTCGGCGATCGCGGTGCCCTCCTATGTTCAATGGAATGCTCGCTATCAGCTCAGACAGGCGACGAGTGAACTGCAAACCAATCTTCTCCTAGCCAGAATGTCAGCAAGAAATCGCAATACGGCCATGACCGCCACGCTTATAAAGGCGGCTGACGGAACCTACAGCGCGACATTTGGTGGCACGCTCGGTCCGATAAACTTTCCACCGAGCGTGACAGGGGGAAGCATGATTCAGGTAACGAGTCTGGGCCCGCCTCAGACGACGAATGTCACTGACTTCGCTTCCTCTGGCCCTGGGATCTTGGGAACCATCATGTTTAGCCAACAGGGGGTGAGGGTTGCTGGTGGTGTTGGAACTCAAACGGTCACGCTGCAATCTGCCCAAGGAGTAACGTATTCAGTCGCGGTCGCTCCTAGCGGAAAAGTCAACTGGTGCACAATGGCGAGCTGCCCATGAAGAAGAACCGAAGACATGAAAAGATACGCCAGCGTCGCCCGATGGGGCAGGCTGGTTTCACCCTGCTTGAAGGCATGATTGCGGCGGCATTGCTGGCAGTCGGGCTGCTGGGGCTTGCGGGGATGCAAGGGATTTCACTGGGCAGGAATGTGGACGCGCATGATATGGCTCGAGTCACCAATATCAATGCCGATCTCATGGAACGAATCAAGTTTAACAGAGGGCGAGCATTGGCGTACCACAATATCAATACCAATAACGCAGCAACCCAGCCTCCGAGCACGCAGCCGATGGCACGGGGAGACTATGCACAGTGGAAGACGGTGCTGGACAATTCAGGGCTGGCTAATGCTCAGGGTCTCGTCACGGTGACCAGGATCGACCCGGATCCAACCCTGACCCCCACATCGCTGAATCGATTTGCAGTAGCGGTTCAAATTCTTTGGACCCCACCCTCGAAGGGGGGGGAAGCCACAGTCACGCGCACGAAGACGGTGACGTTTGCAAGCGTTCTGGCTCCAGAGTAACCCTCAGCGAGAGAGAGAAGACTCATGCGACGGATATGGCAAGCAGAAGAGGGAGTCACGCTCATCGAGCTCATGGCAGCCATCGTGGTGACCACGGTCGTGGCCGCAGCGGCGATGACGCTCGTCGTTACCAGCAATAAGGCCACGCAGGTAAACGAGCAAGTGGCTGATGTACAACAGAATGTGCGGCTCGCCATGGACCTCATCTCCCAGGATATCAAACTGGCCGGATTCAATATGAGCAATGCCGTGGGGGCTTGTACGGTGGGGCCGTTGAATTACCCGGCCCCGATCGTCCCTGGAGATAACGTCCCAGGCGGGGCTGTGGGGGTCATCAACGACACTGGGCCGGATACAGTGAGATTGGTGGTGCCTTCTATGACGGCAGGCACCGGGGGTGGAACTCCGGTGCTTTCGGCTATGGCAACCGGCTTGTCCAATACCATCACACTGTCTGCCGCCGATATGAGCGCCATGACAGCGTCCGGACTGGCAACCGGGTCTGTGGTATCGATTGGTGGCAGCTCCTCCAGCCAGGTGACGGCTGTCGGGGCTGCCTCATTGACCCTTGCGAAACCTCTGTCAACGTCTGCGCTCGCACAATTTCCAATCGGAACACCCGTCTATTTGCTGCAATGTGTGCAATACGCCATTTCAACCGTTTCCGCTGTGTGTGCAGGCAGCACGTCTTGTCTGCTTCGAAATGGGGTACCGATGGTGGATGGGATTGAAGATCTCCAACTCGCCTATGGCTGCGATGGGTGCAACATCCTTCCGCCAAACCCGCCGGGGCCCGACGGAATCATTGACGATCAGGACGCTCCCGGTCCAGGTCCGATTGGATCAGGTGTCTTTACCGCAGCCGATTTTGTCACCAACAACGCATGGTCTCTTTCCCCGATGGTACCGGACAAGATCAAACTGGTGCAGGTCACGATCGTGGCAAGGGAAAATCAGCCGCCTAGGGCGCTTGCGGAAGGGAACAACGCGCAAGCCATCAACACGGCGGGTCCGGTCATTGTGAGTGACCATAATCCATCAACGGATGCGGGATACAACGCCGCCACCTACCAACAACAACGTCGGCGGGTTCTCACGAGAACGATTCAAGTAAGGAATCTGGAGTCATGAGTATGCCGGCTAAGGATAGAGGAGCAGCAGATCCTGCGATGAAGCCGATAGCGTCAGACCAACGCGGAATCGCCCTTTTGACGGTCATGATGTTGATGCTCATCATGACCGTCATAGGCGTTGCTGCGATCACAGTGACGGGGCTGGAGAACAAAATGGCCGGATTCACCCGGACCGGCGAGTCGGCAGCGACTGCTGCAGATTCCTGTATGGGTGTGGGGGCCAACGTCATACGACAGGCTCTCGCGCCGACAAACGTGGGGACCGGGGCGATTCCGTTGGCGTATCTATCCACCGCCGGTGGTCCGGTCCCGGCGACCAATTCAGTGATATTGTTTCACGAGATCTATGGCAAGGACGCGGCGGAAGTTTCTACAAAAAACAGTCCCGATACAGCGGGCGGCGTGCCGAACCTTGTCCTTACCGTTAACGGCTTTACCGTGAACGGGGACATCGATTATCTGTACAACGAACCCCCGGCAGGAACGGGGAAGTCCTTCACAAACATCTATAGGATCAACTGTGTGGCAACGAACGTGGGGACGGGAACGTCCAGTTCGGTCACTGCAGTGTACGCATGCACGTTTGCGGGAAGCTCGGAATGCACCAAGAAGTTCTAGGAGGTGTGAGCATGAGGAAGCACCAGGGCACAATCCTACTCGCGATCACGCTGTTCATCCTTCAGGGAAGCGTTGGGATTGCATACAGCGACACGGCTCCCGAGGCGGTCGTATCGATGGTGAAAACCGGATATGTGACCGGGGTAAGCACCAACGACATCCAGATCGATGGATACAGCTACAGGATGAAAGTTGGGGTTGAGATTCTCGACCCCGAGGGCGAACCGCTGATGGAAAGCGAAGGGGTTCAGTTTCCCGTGACGAAAATCGTGCTGGGCTCGGCTGTGAAGTTTTTTCTCAAGGCCGGCGAGATACAGAAAATGATCGTGACATTTCCGCAGTAACTCAATAGACGTGCGCTCATTCGGCGGCAACTTGCCGCCCATGGTGGTGCAATAAGGAGGACTTGCCATGAATCGCCGAACCATAGCGATACTAGCGAGCCTGGTAGCGGCTGTGACGGGAATTGTGATGGCGCCGACTTACAGCGCGGCGCAATCGAATGCCGACTACACGGCCCAGCCCCAGTTTATCTCCAACGTGGTGACCCCCAATATTATTCTCATCATGGACAACTCCGGGAGCATGAGTGGCCTAACCTGTGACTTCTCTAACCCGGCCGACGGGGACTGTAGCGACGCCGGTGATCGGCCATTCAATAACACAACCAATTTTTCAGGCTATTTCGATTCTCTCCTCTGCTACACCTATGACTCGGGAGGAGATGCTCGCTTTGAGCCTGCGACGGCCAAGGCAACCTTGGCGACGGCCTGTCCCAATACCGAGTGGGACGGAAACTTTTTGAATTTTGGGACCTTCCGGCGGTTCGATGCAGTCAAGAAGTCCATGATCGGTGGCGACTGCTTTGTCGCGCGGGCAGCAGATGGGACGTGCCCGACGAATGGCTCACCGGCGTTGAAGACGGTGCGGGCACAAGTGACAGGAGTGAATACAGAGTTAGTGGATACGGACTATGCTGGAGGGGTGGGAGCCACAACGTATGTCGGAAGAATTCCGCTCGCTGACAGGTCGAGCAGCCCCGCACAACTCTGGATCGGTGTCGCCGGCGGATATTTCTGCGTCGATAACGACAATAGCTTTAATAGCGACTGCGGAGATTCGTACAGCCAACGAAAGTATCAACTCAAGATCGGAAACAGCACTGAGCCAACCGGTGTGATCCAGCAGGTCGGCGCCAAGGCGAGGTTTGGACTGTTTGAATTCAAACCAGCCGGCGACGGAGCCAGGATGCTGGTGTCCCCCGGTTCTCGCCAAGCCATCAACTTTTCTGACTCTGTTGTGGAGACTTTCAATACCAATACCGCTGCCATGGTCGATGCAGTCCAGGAATCCTTTCCCTCAACCTGGACGCCTCTTTCAGAATCGCTCTACGAAACGGCCCGGTACGTGGCGCAAATCAATTCGACGTACGTGCCAGGATCCTATGTGTTTCCCATTGCCTTCTCCGGAGGCATCTCGAACGGCGTCGCCTTAGCCGCGAACGGCACCGGATCCCTGGGGAATGGCGGTGGTGGGACTGCGGAAATCAAGGTGCTGACCGGCTCAGAAACCTGTCCGGCTGGCTATATCACCAACGCCTGCGGGCGCGATCCTTATTTCCACGGCTCGAACCACACGCCGCCCTGGGTGGGGACATCTCAGCCGGTGAACTGCTGTAAGACGTTCGTGATCATTTTTACTGACGGGGAACCAACCGAGGACCGTAATATTCCAGCAGGGATACAGAATTACGCGGGCGCGGTTTCCGGCACACCCTGCGTAGGTGGAAATGCGACCATTCATGCGCCAAACGGCGTGTGCAATACGAATCCGGCAACCCCACCTGCCACATTGCTTGGAGAACACAAGACCGACTATGCGAGTAATGGCAGCCATTTTTTGAATGATGTGGCCTACTGGGCGCATACGAACGATCTGCGGCCCTGTAACGCGTCTGCCGACGGCACGATCGCAGTCCTTGCGGTCACAGGCCATTGTCTGCCTGGTATGCAGAATATGACGGTCTACACGTTTTTTGCCTTCGGCAATATCTCGGGCAGGGAAATTTTGATGCACACGGCCCAACAGGGCGCGTTTGAAGATGCCAACAACGACGGCATTCCCCAAGTCAATGAGTACGACAAGGAGAACAACTTTACGGGAGTGGCGACACCGGACGGAATTCCCGATGCCTATTTCGAGTCCTCGAACGTGGACGACCTGCAAGACAAGCTGCTGTCCACCATCTCGAGCATTATCAGGAAGAGCGCGGCCGGGTCGTCGGTCTCCGTGTTGGCGACCTCCACAACTGGTGAAGGCGCTCTGTATCAGTCGTATTTTTACCCCAGCACGCTCGAAAGCTCCACGTTTGCCGATATTACCTGGACTGGTTATACCCAGAGCCTCTTTATCGACACATTCGGTAATCTCCGAGAAGACACAGACCAGGACAAGGTGCTCAAATACACAACAGACAAGATCCTGGTCACCCGGTACGACTCCGTCGCCAATCTCGTCAAGGTGGACTATTACGATGATCTCAATGGAGATGGTCTTGCGGACGATAAAAGTATCCCTGCCGATGGCATCATCGACAGTCAGGATTGTCTGCCCTGCGATCAGCTGCTGAGTTCGATCAAGCCGGTCTGGGAAGCAGGAAAACAGCTGGCGTTGAAGGATGCCAGTACAAGGACGCTCCTCACATGGGTGGATACGAACAATGATGGGGTGGTCGATTCTGGAGAGCAGATTCCCTTCACGACAGCCAATTCGTCAACTCTCGGCCCGTATCTGCGTGCCGGGGCCGCGCCCTTCACCGCGGACGCGATTATCAACTTCATTCGTGGATGCGAACGATCTGTCTGCGCAGAACAAACAAGCCTTCGAGATCGGCGGTTACAAGTGCCCGCCGGAAGCGGCACACTGAAGACCTGGAAGTTAGGCGATCTCATTCACTCCGCTCCGCAGGTGGTGGCAAGTCCGTCGGATCGGTACGACGCGAAGTACGGAGACCTCAGTTACCAGCCCTATCTGGCGAAGTATGTGAACCGTCGGCAGGTCATCTACGCCGGCGCGAATGACGGGATGCTGCACGCATTCAACGGCGGGTATTACCATCCCGGTGATGATCCGACCACAGGGACTTCAGCCAGCCCGATCGTCGAGCATGGATGGTTTACAAGAACGCCGACGGATAATAGCGCCGGCCCACAGTTAGGCGATGAGTTATGGGGCTTCATCCCCCATCAGCTCTTGCCGCATCTGCAGTGGCTCACGAGGGCCGACTACCAGCATGTGTATTTTGTCGATTTGCAACCGACGGTCGCGGATGCACGGATCTTCACGCCGGACACGGATCATCCGAACGGCTGGGGCACGATCTTGATCGGGGGGATGCGTATGGGCGGCAGTTGCCGCGGTGCGGTGTCCCCGGCAGCTGCGACCTGCGTGGGTGGAACCGGTGCCCCGCCCATGAGTGTGACGGCGGACTTCGGTAGCGGGGTCCAGACGCGAAAGTTCTATAGCGCCTATTTCGTGCTCGATATCACGAATCCGGAGGTGGCGCCGAAGTTGCTTATGTCCTTCACCGATGAAGGGCTCGGGTTGACGACCAGTCTTCCGACGGTGGTTCGCGTCAATCCTACGACCGGCGGTGAGGTCAGCAACACGCTCGCGAAGTGGTATATGGTCTTTGGTTCCGGCCCGACCGGGTACGGTGGCGGCACGACGCAAAGCGCCAATGTCTTCGCGGTGGACTTGGCCGCTGGCCCTGGCCCATACACATCCACCGGTGCGTCCGCTTCATATCTTCATAGTCTGGTGCAGCGCTTCCCCATCGGCAGTTGGAATTCTTATATCGGCGACATGGCGTCGTTCGACCGAAACCTCGACTACCGGACAGATGCGGTCTATTTCGGTCGTGTCATTGATGATGGAAGCCTGCCGTGGAGAGGCAAGCTGTATCGCCTGACATTGGGAGAAACGGTTACCGGGTCTAATCCACCGGTCTTTGGCACGCAAGCTGCCTCGGCTTGGGGCATTGCTTCAGGCGGCAACCGGATTCCAACTGAGATCCTCGATACATTTACCGGCACCTGCGCGCCGGCACCCTGCGTGGCGCCTACGATTGAGTTGGGGCCGGTCGCAACGGCGCCTGGTATTGTCGTTGATGACACGGCAAAGGTGTGGGTCTTTGCCGGGACGGGGCGCTATTACAGCGCGGCCGATAAGACGGATACGACGCCACAGTATTTCGTCGGCGTGAAAGACTCCGTTCTCAATGTGACCTGTACGCAGTCGACCGGGACAAACTGTCAGGACAACGATTTGTTGAATGTCTCTAGTGCCACGGTGTGCGTTGTTGGACAGGGAACCTGTGGTCAACCAGCCGGCACGGACCAGGTCACGGGGGTGACGGGTGTCACGACTTTCACGGGATTGGTTGATAAAATCCAGGGCAATGCAGTCCTGTCGATCCCGGCGAAGGACGGGTGGTACACGGCTCTCCCGCAGAGCGGGACGGCGAATGGAGAACGAGTGCTGGCCAGTCCCGTGGTGTTTGGCGGCATTGTCTACTTCCCCACCTTTATTCCGACAAGTGATATCTGCGCGTCCTCAGGGACGAGTTATCTGTACGCCTTGTACTACAAGACAGGGACTGCCTATTCAGATCCTATCCTCGGAACCGGCGCGACTCCCAAAGTCTCGCTTGGAGAAGGGTTGGCCTTCGGCGGTGTGACGCATATCGGCAGTGGGTCGGATGGAGGCAAGCCCCTCAAGATCTGTAACAACACCAGTACGGGCGCCCTGCTCTGCACTGAAAGCGGGATGGCTGGAGGCCCTAACAGCGCTGTCTCGAACCCGCTTAGTCACTTTATGTCGTGGATCTATCGATAGTGCACCGCATATGTCTCCTGAGCCGGCTCGGAACACGGGATGTCTTACCCCGTGTTCCGAGCCGCACCAGCCCTGCACGCTGGTCCGTGGTCTTGCTTGCCACTCTCGTGGCCGGCTGTTTTTCAGAGCCTAACCAGTCAGGAGTGGCGCCAGGTGCCGGTGTTTCGCAGAGCGGAAATCGTCCACCTGTCATTCAACAAGTCGTGGTTTTGCCTGCCCCTCTTACCCTGAGCGGTCCTCTTGCGGTCCAGATTGAGGCCGATGACCCAGATCGCGATCCGCTGACGTATGGCTATCAATGGTTTATCAACGGACATCGCGTCGAAGGGGAAACTCAGCCGACGTTGTCGCCGACCTTCCTCAAGCGCGGTGACAGAGTTGAGGCAGAGATTGTCGCCTCCGACGGTCACACTTCAGGAAAGCCCTACAAGTCCGAACCGGCAACCGTGGGGAACACTCTGCCGGAGGTCGTAGGGGTCGCGATTGAGCCGACGCGATCAGACCGAAGCGAGGTGCGGGCCATCGTAGAAGGGGTTGATGCCGATCACGATGCGATTTCGTATGTATATCGGTGGCGGAGAAATGCCACAGTCGTCGTCGAAGGAGAACATACGGCACTTGATACGGCTGCCTTTCATCGGGGCGACTCGATCACGGTAGAAGTGATACCGCGCGATGCGGGAGGGGTCGGCACAGCTAAATTATCGGCGCCCGTTGCGTTGGAAAACAACGCTCCCAAGATTACGTCTCATCCACCGGGCCAGTTCGAAAAAGGGCTTTTCGTCTATGGCGTCCAGGCAACCGATGATGACAAGGACAGCTTGAAATACATATTAGACACTGCTCCGGCGGGCATGACGATTGACCCAAACACAGGGATGATTTCCTGGCAGGCTCTTCCAGATACGAAGGGAATACATCGAGTCCGCATTGTGGTACAAGATGGTTATGGTGGTTCCGCATCCCAAGACTTCGATCTCTCGCCCGATTCCTCCACCACTATCAAGGGCTAATTCATCCTCCGCGGCCTTTTAGGCGTATTTCCAGAACATCTAGTTGTCTCTTCTTTTTGCTCTTTGCTATAATGAAGAAAATGAGACGAAGGAGGAACTCCAACCCAACGCGTGCGTAGACTTAAACTTAGAGAAGGCACCAATACGGCCGTGTTGTTCGGTCACCACGACCGGCACCTCAAGCTGATCGAAGCAGATCTGGGAGTGCGCCTTTCGGCGCGCGGAGAAGAACTCACTCTCGATGGTACCGCCGATGCTACCCGCTATGCGGAACGGGTCCTCACGGAACTTGCCACTCTTGCCAACGACGGAATGGTCCTCCAGCCGGACGATATTACCCATGCGTTGAATGCCCTCAGACAAAGTCCCGAGACTCCAATCAAGGAACTCCTCTCCAATGCGGCGACGATCGTCACCAAGAAACGATTCGTCGCGCCGAAGACACCGACGCAAAAACTCTATATCGAGGCCATCGAGACGCACGATATCGTGATCGGCATCGGCCCCGCTGGCACAGGCAAGACCTATTTGGCAATGGCGATGGCAGTCAGTGCCCTTATGAAGAAAGAAGTGAGCCGCATCATTCTCGCGCGGCCGGCTGTTGAGGCGGGCGAGAAGCTCGGATTCCTGCCTGGCGATATGTACGCCAAAGTGAATCCCTATCTCCGTCCGTTGTATGACGCGCTGTTCGACATGATGGATATGGAGCGGGCTTCGCGCGCAATTGAACGGGGCGATATCGAGATTGCGCCTCTCGGGTTTATGCGCGGCCGTACGTTGAACGATTCGTTCGTTATTCTCGATGAAGCACAGAATGCCACGGCCGAACAAATGAAAATGTTTCTCACGCGGCTTGGGTTTCACTCCAAGGTGGTGGTCACCGGAGATATTACGCAGGTCGATCTGCCGCCTGAACGGGTTTCCGGCCTGATCGAGGTGCGGGAAATTCTGCGAGACGTCGAAGGCATAGGGTTCGTCTACTTCGACGAACGGGATGTGGTCCGTCACAAGCTGGTGCAGGACATTATTAAAGCCTACGATCATCATCAGAATCCTCCTCAGTCGTCCAATCCCCTGCCCGGCGTGTCCGGGCGTCGACCGTCGCCGCAAAATAAAGAGCCGAAGCCCTCCTCCCCCCCCTCTCCTCTCAGGGATTCTTGGGGCCAGTCACATTAATGCCGGTCCATATGCAGAGTCAGGTCCGACGGTTCGCGTTTGATCAGGCGCATTTGGAACGATCGGCATGGGCGATTCTTGCCGCTGTTGGGGAACCATCGGCAGAGCTGAGTATTCTGTTCGTGGGTGATCAGCGGATGCGGAGCTTGAATCGTCGGTATCGTGGCAAGGATCGCACGACCGACGTGCTGGCCTTTGCTTTGAGGGAAGCTCCCCATTCTTTTTCAGGCATGCTTGGTGACGTGGTCATTGCTGTGCCGATGGCAGTCCGCCAAGCGAAAGAGGGCCAGCGATCGTTAGATGAGGAACTCACAGTGTTGTTGATCCATGGCATGCTGCATCTCTGCGGCTACGATCACGAGCGGAGCGAAAAAGAAGCGCGGCGAATGCGTCGCCGTGAACGGATGATTTCGCGGTCACTTTCGCGGTTGCCGAAACGAGTGAATTGAACGAAGCAGGGGTCGATTCTCAATGCATATTATGAGTCACGGGTAGATCTATGGGATGGCTGCAGCGACTGAGTGACGGGCTCACTAAAACACGCGATGCCGTGCGCGGGTCCTTGGATCGGCTCCTTGGCCGCGCGGCAGATCCTGCCGTCTTGGAAGAGTTCGAAGCGGCCCTCATGGCCTCCGATCTCGGCGCCACTGTTGTGGAGCGTGTGATGGAACGGCTCAAGAAGCAGCTTCAAGGGACCGATGCCTCACAGCCGGGTCGAGTACATGCGATCTTGCGGGAGACTCTGCTCGAGGTGCTGACGCCTGTGCAAGGACTGTCATTGGAGCCGCTGCTCGCGAGTAGTCCTAAGCCATTCGTGATTCTGGCGGTGGGAGTGAACGGTGTCGGAAAGACGACGACGATCGCCAAGATTGCTCAACGGCTTTCTCAGGCAGGGAAAGTGCCGTTGCTGGTGGCCTGCGATACCTTTCGCGCGGCGGCGATCGAGCAACTGCAAGTCTGGGCCGACCGAATCGGTGTTGACGTGATCCGTCACCGCCATGGATCCGATCCCGCCGCCGTCGCGTTCGATGGGATCGCCGCCGCGAAAGCAAGGCAGGTGGATGTGGTCTTGATCGATACGGCCGGCCGGCTGCATACAAAATCGAACCTCATGGACGAACTCCGAAAAATTACTCGCGTCATCGCGCAGGAATATCCCGGGGCGCCGCACGAAGTGCTCCTGGTGCTGGACGCGACGGTTGGGCAGAACGCCTTATCTCAAGCTCGTCAATTTCATCAAGTCGTCGGTGTGACAGGCTTGGTCCTGACCAAGCTTGACGGCACTGCTCGCGGGGGGATAGTTGTCGCTATTTCTGAGGAACTCAAGTTGCCTGTGAGACTCATTGGAGTCGGGGAATCGGTTGAGGATCTGCAAGATTTTCACTGCGACGCATTCGTGGACGCGCTTCTCGGAACGACTGCCTCGCCCTCTGTGTAGCACGCTGTGAGATCCCGTCGTTTTCTTCTCTGCCGGCATCGTCTGTGATAGGCTGAGATCCCATATATACCTGCATTCTGCTGGTGCGCAGTGTGTTCGTGACCACGAGGCTGAGCCATGATCAAGATTCTGGTTATCGACGATGATCGTATGAACTGCGAGCTGATCCAGTCGATATTTACCCGACATGGATATCAGGTGCTGTCGTCGACGAGCGGGATCGAAGGTCTGACCCTCTTTCGCCAGCAGGCCCCGCGTGTCACCATTCTCGATCTTCGCATGCCTGAAATGGACGGATTAACCGTCCTGAAAGAAATCCGTGCGTATGATCCTCATGCCCCAGTGATCATCCTGGGTGGAGGAGCCACTGAGGAGCAGGAAAATCAAGCGCGGGGATTACGCGTAACCGATTTTATCCGCAAGGGCTTGTCGCTCGATGTATTGGTCGAATGTGTGAATCGAGTGGTGCAGCTTCCGGCTAAATCCGTTCCTGCTCCGCCGGTGGCGGGTAGTGCAGCCGTGGCCGATACGGGGGAGACGGTCCTCGTTGTCGATGATGAGCCGTTGATCCGCGATCTGCTCGTTCAGTTTCTCAGCCTCCGTGGGTATCGGGCACTCGGCGTAAAGGACGGTTTCGAGGCCCTCTCGATGGTAGAACACGCGTCTCCTGATCTGATCCTTCTCGACCTGCTCATGCCCGACATGGACGGAGTGGAGGTGCTCCGGCAACTCCGCCAGCGCGAATATACCGGTGGGGTGATCATCATCACTGGCAGTCACGACGAAGAGCGCCTCGATGAAGCCTGGGCTTTGGGGCCCCAAGAAGTCCTCGGGAAGCCCATCGACTTGGAAAAATTACTGATGTCCATCGAGCTTGTGCTCGTCTGTCGCGAATGCTAAAACTCTTCCGATGCTGTTCGGAAGAAGAACCCTCACTTTTCCCTGTCTGTGCTTGGCCGTGCTCCTCAGTTGCGGGGTGTTTGGTATCGCCTGCGCAACCGACCCTGTCTCGCCACGAGTGGTGATTCGGCATCACGATCTATTCGTCCAGATCGTTCCCGATCAGCACCTGCTTATCGCAAGGGACCGCCTGACCATCGAGGTGCTACCGCAGAAGAGTCCGATTCGTTTCTCTCTCGCCCCCACACTCCAGGTCGACCGCATTGTCCTCGTGCAAGAATCGGCTGGGGTGGAATCTCCACATGATGTGCCGTTTGAACTTGAACGTGGCTCCACGCCGGAATCGGTGCAGGAGGTTCGTATCCCCTCGCAGGCCGTGGTTGCCGGACTGGTGGCGTTGGATGTGCACTACCATGGCACGATCAACGATCCGCCGCGAGATCCGCGCCATCTTCGATTTGTGACGCCTAGTGAGACTGCCGGATATATCGGGCCGGAAGGGGTGTACATCAGCAGCGAAAGTTCTTGGTATCCCGATGTTCCGGAATCGCTCAGTACCTATGCATTGTTGGTAGCCGTGCCGACAGGGTGGACCGTCGTTACTCAAGGGAGGGCTGGTGAGTCGCACGCGTGTCCCGTCGACCTCTGCCGCGACGAGAACATGATGATGACGGAATGGGTTGTGAAACAGCCGAGCGAGGCCCTCACGCTTGTGGCAAATACATTTGTCTCAACATTTCGAGATTGGACAGCCAAGACCGGCCAGAAGATTCGGCTCTCGACCTACCTTTTCCCCGACGATGCGCATCTGGCTGAGGAATATCTCGATGCGACCGCGCGCTATCTGGACGCCTATATCCCCCTGCTAGGCCCCTATCCGTTCGAAAAGTTCTCTGTGGTGGAGAATTTCTTTGCCAGCGGGCTCGGTATGCCCTCGTTTACCCTGTTGGGGAGCGGCATCATCAAGCGACATTATGTGCAACCCTATGCGCTTGGCCACGAAATCGTGCATTCATGGATTGGCAATGATGTCTTCAATCGCGCTGAACGTGGGAATTGGGTGGAGGGCTTGACCACATATCTAGCCAATTATTACTGGTACGAACTGGTAGGAGACCGTGCGCAGGCGCAGGATCAGCGCCGTCTGATGGTGCAGGGTTACAATCTCCACGTGCCGCCGGAGCGGGACTATCCCGTCGCACAATTCACGCAGAAACTGGATGAGCATGATAATGCGATCGGCTATCACAAGGCTGCCATGCTGTTTCACCTCCTACGCCAGGAGCTGGGCGAGGAGATGTTTTGGCGGGCAGTGAAGGCCTTGGTGGCGGAATATCATGGCAGGCACGCAGAATGGCCTGATCTTGAGCGGATTTTTGCAAGAGAAAGCCGCCAGGACCTCCGGTGGTTTTTCGCGCAATGGTTGGAACGGGATGGGGCGCCGACGCTGTCGTTGTCGGAGGCTGTCGCTCGTCCGGTGTCCGAGGCTCCGACGGAGACGTTTCAGCTTGAGACCACGATCGTCCAATCGAACGAGCCGTTCCGCTTTCCCCTCCAGCTTCGGATTCAGATGGAGGGGGATCGCACGCAGATGTTGATGGTGCCGTTGCGCTCTCAGCGCGAGACAATCTCTGTCACGTTGCCCGCCCGCCCGATCGCGATCGATCTCGATCCCGAGTTCATGGCTTTGCGGAGGATCGCCCGGCAATCGTTGTCGCCTGTGCTCAACCACTATGTGACTGATCGACGGAGATCGGTGCTGACCGCGTTCACGGATGAGCCGGGTCATCCCTCTCCGTTTCGGGATATTGTCGCGCGCATCGAATCCCAGGAGCAGCGGAGGCCGGTCAGCGAACGAACGGCGATTACTCCTCTCGACAAGGATGGACTGTTTCCTCAGGAAGGTTCGGTGTTAGTATTGGGCGGCCAGGAATCCCGTTCCGAGATTCGATCGATCATGGCCAAGCATTGCGGTGAACGTGCGGTCTTGAACGACAGTGGGGTCACAGTGATAGGGACTTCCTACGAAGGGCCAGGACTCGCCCTGCTGGTGAGTTGTCACAGGGTCGATCGCCCAGGCAGTGTCGTCACGGTCTTGTATGCGGTGTCGCAACAGGCTGTCACGAAAGTGGCGCGGCTGCTCTTTTTTTACGGATGGAATAGTTTTGTGTTGTTCAAAGATGGCGCAGTGGTTTCCCGCGGGGAATGGCCGCTCGCAAGCGATCGTATGGAGGTGCGTCTCGATGCAAGCAGTCCCATTCGGTAAGTGGTGCCTACTCGGATTCATCTGTCTGTTGCTGGGTGAGCAGACAGGGCTGGCAGAGGGCCTTGCATCGAAGGCGTTGGCGGTTCCCGCTCACCAGGCTGAACGGCACATGAAGAATATTCGCCAGCTAACGGTGGGCAGGCAGAATGCCGAAGCCTACTTTTCCTTCAGCGGGACCAAGTTGATTTTCCAATCCACAAACAATTGGATGAAAGATACCTATGCGGCCACGCTCAAACCGGCCGACGCAGGGTTGGGTTGTTATCAGATGTACGTGATGGACCTGGATAGTGATACGGTTCGATTGGTGAGCACTGGCCAAGGCACCACCACGTGCGGATACTTTTTCCCCGGCGATCGCCGAGTGCTCTACTCGTCGACCCATGCGTCGGGGCCGAACTGTCCGCCGAAGCCGAAGCGAGAGGGGGCCTATCGCTGGGCTCTGGACGATTACGACATCTATGCCGTACGCATCGATGGACAGGAGATGCAGCGCATGACCTCCACGCCCGGCTACGATGCAGAAGCGACGATATCGCCGGATGGTAAGACGATTGTCTGGACATCTGTGAAAGACGGGGATCTGGATCTCTATGCGATGAATCTCGACGGCTCGAAGCCTCGGCGATTGACCAGCGAGGTCGGTTATGATGGTGGAGCATTCTTTTCACCGGACAGTACGCGCATTGTCTATCGGGCGGCGCATCCCACCGATCAGGTGGAGATCGACAAGTACAAGGAGTTGCTCAAACAAAGTCTGGTGGAGCCTGGGCAGCTTGAAATTTTTGTGATGAATGCGGATGGAAGCGGGCAACGGGCGGTGACGTCGAACGGGGCGTCGAATTTCTCGCCGTTCTATTTCCCCGATGGCAAGAGGATCATCTTCTCATCGAATATCGAAACGAAAGGCGAGGGAGGCCGGCCAAGTTTTCATCTCTATGCGATCGGTGAGGACGGTCAGGGGCTCGAACGGCTCACGTTCGACGGGCAATTCAACAGTTTCCCCATGTTTTCCCCGGATGGTAAGAGTTTGGTCTGGGTATCGGATCGCCAGGCCAAGACCCCTGGCGAATTCAATGTTTTTCTCGCCGACTGGGTTCCATGACGCTGTTACTCGATGGATGTGAGTTGATACACGCGTAGACCGATTTTCATGGCGCTCTTGCGATTCACGCCTGTTGCAGCCTTCCTTCTCTCAATCTGTGGACTCATCCTCGCATTTGTCGGGTTGTTCGAATGGGATATGCCGCTGACACGGTTTATCCGTTCTCTCAACGATGTTCACAGAGACCACCTTGCCAATCCCTGGCTGGCTCAGCTCAGCGATGTCGGTGACCGCCTCGGCAAGGGAGAGTCTCTCGTTATCCTGAGCCTTGTTCTGCTGGCCGTCGGATATGGGTTGAAACATCCGCAGTGGAAAGATGCAGGTTGGCAGAGTCTCATCGCACATGGTCTTGCCGCGTTGTGCGCCAATATTTTGAAACATGCCATTGGCCGCCCACGTCCTAAGTTCATGCATGCCGGAAATCTAGAACTCTCTCCGGTCAGCGGTAGCGGCTGGGACTCATTCCCGTCCGGGCATGCGGCGGCCGCATGCGCGGTCGCTACCGTGCTGGCCATAAGGTTTCCACGAGTGCGATGGCCTATTCTCGCGGTGGCAGTGGCGATAGCGATGAGTCGGATCATTCGCGGGTCTCATTATCTGACCGATGTGGCTGGAGGAGCGGCTATCGGCTGTGTCATGGGGATGGTTGCAGCCCATCCTTGGCGCGAATGGCGATCTTCGATTGCCATCGCTGTGTGTCGGATGACGCCATTGTTTGTGGCGACGCTCGCGCTCGTCTGGACGATCGTGCATCTTCCTTCAGAAACCTGGCCGTCTCAACAGCTCTTGTGGAGCGGCCTGGTGCTGACTCTGGCCGGGCTCGTAGGTCATGTGCTGTGGACCGTGCAGTCGCCATGGTGTCCTGACTGGCTGTCCGGATCACTGGCTCGAGGTCTCGTGGGACTGGGGTTAGGGATGACGGCCGGTTCTCTGTTTGTCACGACTGCGGTGTTACTTGTCTGTGTGGCTCATTGGTTGGACGGGCTTCCTGGCCAGGCTGAATCTATGGCGAATGGCCATGTGGGGGTATGGGGAGCCATGGCGGAGGGTCTGTTTGTCGCGGCTATGCTGTTGGTGTTGGGAGCCAGTTATGCTCTGAAAGGTATTGTGCCGATGTAGATAGACGATGAGTCTTCTTTATTCGGTTGAACTAGGCCAGCGAGATTCAACCAATAGACCGGATCAACTAATTGTTCAATGGCTGAGAATGGTGGGGGGTGGCGGCGGCGGTGGGGTTGCGCTTTGTGGAATCGTCACCATCGGCTGGTTGGCCAGCAGCACGTAGCCGTAGCGTTTGAGAATGGGAACCAACCCGGCCGCTTCCGACGGCAACTTCGATTGCGCGCTCTCTGGCATAAGAATCATTACTCTCTTCGATTCTTTCAGGGCCGTCCGTATCTTGTCTTCTTCCCCAATGGGTACGAAGAGAGTCTTGCGTTTCGCGTAAAATACGGACGACGGTCTTAGGGTGCCATAGGCAATGAATTGATCCTGGCGATCCAGGTTCAGCCCTGCGGCATAGGCGAGTTCCTGCGGAGGCGCGACCACATACCGATTGATGTGCGGGAACGAGATCACGATAACGATCAGCACGAGGCCAGCGAGGGTTCCCCCTGCGGCCCAGAATGCTCCTCCACGTCGTTCGTCGTTCAATCCAAAATATCCCACCAACGTCATACCGATTAATAACAAGGCTGCAATCAGATAGGGACCGATGCCGAGATCCACTTGTCCGGCTAGCGGGAACTCCTTTACCATCTTGGACGCATAAGTTGTGTAGAGTGTGGGGAGACAGGCAAAGCCGATTGCCAGGAGATATCCCACGCCCATCATGAGATGGATGGACCCTCGAATCCCTTTCGTTGCCGGATCTTGCAGGCATCGGGACCAGTATGAAGCGGTCAACAGGGCGGCAGCGGGAAACAACGGACCAATGTAATGAGGGAGGCGGGTCGCAGAAGCCGTGAAGAACACGAAGGTCCCCACAATCCATAGAGCGGCGAAGAGGTCGAGTTCGGATGCACCGGTGGGATCCGGATGAGTGCGTGCACGGAGGATGAGGTACCATTCTTTGAATGTGCGATAGAGTGGGACAGGAAGGAGGGCGCTCCAAGGAAAGAAGCCTAAAAGTATAACCGGGAGATAGAAGAAAATGGTGCCCTGGTGTCCTTCCATCGGAGCGAGGAATCGGCCAATCGTATGGGCTTTTGCGCCCGTCGCATAGGCGTCGCCGTGCACGATGAACATGGCCGCATACCAGGGGGCGGCGAGCAGAACAAAGAGCGCCATGCCTGCAAGAGGAACTCCCTTCTGCCAATAGTCTGGCCACCGACGAGTCCAGGTGAGGTAGAGCGCTGCTGCGACGAGGGGCACGGCGAATCCGACCGGGCCCTTTGTTAAGGTGGCGAGAGCCATACCGATATAGAAGGCCCAGATCCATCGGCGTGAGTTGCCTGTTCCATGCAGTCCCAGCCAGAACCCGTACAGCGATGCGGTGGTAAAGAAAATCAAGACACTGTCGGTCAGTGCCATGCGTCCGAGCCCCAGGATTTCCAGGTTGAGTAAGAGCATCAGCCCGCCGAATAGTGCGACGGTTCGATCGCGCTGGTGCACAAGAAATAGGTAGTGGATGAGGATTAATCCCACACTGAAGAGGGCAGAAGGGAATCGAGCGGCGAACTCATTCACACCGAATAAGCGATAAGACTGGTCCATCAACCAGTACAGAAAGACGGGTTTCGCCACGCGCAGCTCACCGTTGAACGTCGGTGTCAGACGGTCCCCCGACTCGAACATTTCACGCCCGGCTTCGGCGTTTCGTCCCTCGTCACGGTCGGTCAGACCTATGTCGCCGAGTCCCAAGAAAAACAAGAGTCCCGACAGGAGCAGGAGAGCCAGAAGGAGCCATGCGTGGTGAGAACGGTCGGTACTGGTCATGGAATCGTTCGGACCGTGTGGTGATGGCGTGCGTTGAGTGTGTGAGACCGCATGATTCATGATGATTTGTCGCGAAATCCCTGCGCCGCCTTGCGAGACCGGCGCGCGGACCCCTGAAGGCCCGATGCGTACTTGTGCTGTACGGTGCGGGTTCGCGGGGCGAGCTTGCTGGCTGATGACGCATCGTCGCCGCCAATCGATAATTGTAGCAGAAGCGCTCGGAAATATTGCGGGTGAGATTTCAAAGAATTACGAGGAGGGGTTGATCGGCCGATTCGCCTGGCTCGCGCGCGAGATCAGCATGAGGTTGCGAACGTAGACGATCGATCCGATGCTCTGTCCTGCGATGAAGACAGGATCGACTCGATAGATCGCGTAGGCGAGCGTGATGAGGCCGCCGATCAGGCTCATATACCAAAACGAAACAGGAACCTGGCTCTCAGCCTTTTTTTCAGAGGCGATCCATTGAACCACCCAGCGGCCGAAAAACAGTCCTTGGCCGAGAAATCCGATACCGAGCCAGATTGTTTCGAGGCTCATGATGGAGAGGTGCTGAGTAATAAGCGTTGAGTGCTAGGTTTCTTTGTGCGCGAACACATATCTTCGGATAGATCCCTGGATTGTTTCAAGACCGCTAGGTCCTTGTGTGGAACCACAGTCGTTTCAACTACTCGTCACTCGCCGTCACTTGTCTCGGAATGTATACCGCAACACTCTAGCCTGCATCCATCTCACGGCAATCAAATCGTAGAGCGATTTGAATAATCGGTTACCCATGCCGTACTTAGAGACGCCATGAATGCGAGGGTAATGCTGAACCGGCACTTCTGTGACCGTGAACCCGTGCATGAGTGCGAGTGCGGGAAAGAACCGGTGCATGCCCTCGAAGAGTCGGATGCGCTCCAGCACGGGACGTCTGAATATCTTGAGCGGGCACCCGGTGTCGTGGACGCCGTCATGGGTAAAGACATTCCTCACGCGGTTGGCGATTCGGGACGACAGTTTCTTGACCAGCCCATCTTGGCGCTCTTGCCTCCATCCGCACACGAGATCATGGGTATCCGTATAGGGGAGGAGTTTCAAGATGTCTTTGCTATCCTGCTGAAGGTCGCCGTCTATTTGGATGATAATGTCTCCGAACGACTGATTGAAGCCCGCTTCGAGCGCGCAGGTCTTGCCATAATTTCGATCGAGATGGAAGACTCGAATCTGAGCGTGCTTTGCTGCCATGCGATCCAGCGCGTCACTACTGCCGTCGCTGCTGCCATCGTCCACGAAAATGATTTCGAACGGCCGAGTCTTCGAGGCCGCGTGTGAACTCATCACGGCCAGCAGCCCCTCAATCAGTGGAGCAAGGTTGTCTCGTTCATCCTTAATGGGGACGATGACGGAAGCCCATGGATGGGATGGCACGGCCATGCGGGGTCGATGTTCCTGACGCAGAAGGGAGTCGACACGTTCACGGAGGCATTCTACAGAATGCGGAAGAGAGCGTCAAACAACGGAAGCGATGAGTGAGAGATGAACCATGACGGCGAAGGGTCATCGGCTATTCTTCATCGCCCATCGCCCGCCTCGCTCCTCGCCACGATGGTGAACCGCATCGTCCCCATCAGACTCATCTCGTTGATCTGTTCTCCCACGTGAATTTCCACTTTGTATCGCCCGGGCTTCCATGCGCCCTTCGGGGGAGACAGTGCGAGATAGCCGCTGTCGTCTTCGAGCGCAATGTGCATCGCATCCTGTCCAATCACGACTGTGGGATCGAGCCCAGCTACTGTCTCGGGGAAGCAGCGACCAAACACCTGGAACCCTTGATAATGCTGGTGAAGATGGAACACGATAAAGACGTCTGGAGTGTCGGTCCGGAACCGGTCGGTCGGTTTCACCGGCACAATTTCATGCGTGCGGTGGAAGCCCAGCTCTTCGTCGAATCCTTCCGCCGTTGTAATGGTTTGAAACAGCCCTTGAGGTGGAGCATCGAAGTCGTAGGGGACTACGTCTTGGGTGCGGTTCTGAAAGTCCGGGATGGGGGAATTTTTGGTGATCGGGAGCTCTGCTGCCTGAAGTGCCGGTAGTACCAAGAGGGCCATGACCACAATGACTGCGATAGCCCCTCGTCTCGCTCCTCCCGCCATCTCTTCTTGGTACACCGGTCGATGGACACTGTCAAGGAGAAGAAAAGCCGACAGGTATCAGCGATCAGCCTTCAGCCAAGGGTAAAAGAATTTCCGAGTGACCTTGCCTTGGCTCCGAACCTGAGAACTGA
>JBDTSF010000134.1:0-4163 GCA_039931295.1 Nitrospirota bacterium
GAGTCATGCCTGAGCAGGCAATCCAGCTCGTCACAGGAGCAAAGGTCAGTGCCAGTCAATAAGACTTGTCGATGGGATATTGAAAAACGGTTTGCCCATTCAATTGGCGCTTGCCAGTCAGTAGGATAGTGAGCCGCTACGAACCCTCTGCCGGATCACTGTCGACGAGGGGACAGCATAGCCGCATGACCGGTTCCCGGATCAAGATGGCTTCTTGGATTAGTGGTTTCGCGGCAAGAGCACTGTAGTAGACTATGTGCCTGATTGCGCTCGTGATAGGGGTATGGTCGAGGCATTTTATCTCAAGCCGAACTGGCCGAGGCGGGCAAGACATGCGGCAAATGCCGGCTTCATTCTCGCACCAGACTGGTGGAATAGAGGGCTGGGTCGACTGTTGGGCACCACGACGCTGGCCTACGCTAAGCAACTCGGCTACCGCAGCGTGATCTTCAATCGAGCCCGCAATATTCACGAAGACTTCTACTGCAACCGCCGGTACGAAAATCAGAACTCATTGCGGTATTCTTTCTTCGCGCCAGGATCATACAAAGGGCGCTCGACCTCGCCAGCGCGTTGACGACGCACCTGATGGTGGGCGGGCTCGCCGTTCAGTCGGTTAACATACTGTTTCAAGTATGCTCCCCTCCTTCGCGGTTCCGGGCGCCCGTCTTGCGTGGCCTCCCGGTGGTTTGGTCACGAACTCTCGTGAATATTGCAGGCTAGTGTTTTCTGGAAATGTAGTTGTGCGCCGTCTCTGGGACAAACTTGGCTTCAAAGTATTGGGTGTCATCCCCGGCGCGGTACAGAAGAACGATGGAACGTATCGGGATTCGATGATTATGTGTCGATCCTTGATTGAAACTTAGATTCTTTTTTCTGATGAAAATGCTGCCGCACCAGTGTCTCGATAGAAGCGAAGTGCCGGTCGGGGAGGTTTTTGAATCGCCGCTTACAATCGAGGAGGGCTTCGTCCGCTGTGGCGAAGGGTTCGATTACTGACATGAGGTGAGTGTGGTAGTCCATGAGTTTCAGCTCAACGGTTCTCAGATGACTAGGATCGCCTGCTATGGCGAGTGCGGCGTCGGTCTGATCGCCGGTTGCCTCGACCAGCGATTGGAAGCAGAGGCCCTTCAATCGTTGTGTCACGGTACTACGGTCCCACCCTAACGTTTTTGCTGTCGCCTGCATGTCGAAGCTGTGTTGACGGAGGCAATTCAATACCGCGGCATCGCTAGCCGGATCTGGGAGAATCTGCGATGCCTTGGTTCGACCTGCCGGTAGAAGGACCTTGTCGAGTCGTAATGATTCTTTGCTGAGCAGGGGGCCGTCATTGAGTGCGATAGCCTGTTCCAGGCAATGTCGGAACTCCCGCACGTTTCCTTTCCATTCATATTCCACCAGTGCACGAAGCGCCTCGTTCGAGAGCTGTGGCATTGGCTTACTCATCTGAGCGGCGATGTTGTGGAGAAACGTATCTGCGAGGATCGGTACGTCGCCTGTGTGTTCTCGCAACGGTGGGAGCCGGAACACCAGACCGGTCAGGCGAAAATAGAGATCCTCACGGAACCAGCCTTCAGAAACTCCGCGCTGCAGATCGCGATTCGTGGCGGCTACAATCCGCACATCCACCGTGGTGGGGACCGTGGCACCGACGCGGTAGAAAGACCTCTCCTGTAAGATTCGCAGTAGCTTGCTCTGGTGATCCAATCGCAGATCGCCGATCTCGTCCAGAAAAATAGTTCCATGGTTGGCCAGTTCGAAGTAGCCGCGCCTGTCTGCCGTCGCGCCGGTGAAACTGCCTCTGGTGTGCCCGAAGAGTTCGCTTTCAAACAGCTCTGAAGAAATTGCTGCCATGTTGACGGCGATGAAGGTTTTGCCGGCGCGTGGACTGAGCCGGTGGACCGCCCGGGCAAAGAGTTCTTTCCCGGTCCCCGGTTCGCCGAGCACAAGGACCGTCAGAGGCGACTTGGCCCCTTTCTTGAGATCCCGATACAGGCGCAAGAGACCGGGGTCTTGCGTGATGATGCCGAGCTGCCGACATTCATCACGTAGGCGAGCGAGTTCTGTGTCGTCTATTGCCGTGGGCTCGTTTGTGGCAGCACGCAGATTATGCAATTGCTGTTCGAGTCTTTCCAGCTTCTTGCGGGCGTCATCTTCCTGTGTTCGGGCATCGGCGAGTTGGGAACGAAGGACGTCTGCGGATCTGGAGAGTTCTTCCTGCTGCCCCGTCGATTGTGTGATAGCGGCTCGTGCGACGTCGAGGTCTTCCTGCAACGTGTCTGCTCGGGTTTCCCGCAGCACAAGTGCTTCGCGTACGGCGATGGCGTCCTGCTGTAGATGGAGCATGTCCTGTTCGATGAGCATCAGCCGCTGATGAGCGGTGAGGTGGCTCCAAATGGTGGTGCCGACGAGCACCAACAGAGCGGCCGTCACGGGCATGGCAAGGGGAAGCACCACGTGGGCCATCGTGAGCGCGAGGATCATGACGACTCCATATGAGGCCATGGCTTTCCCGGCAAAAAGCAGGCTGATCGCCCCTCTGAAACGAATCAGGGTCCAGGCAACCAACCAGGCTACGAGCAGCGTCAACAACGAACGGCTGGTGACATCGAGTAGGTAGAGGTGATTGCCAGTCAGCAGCATGTTGAGGACGTGGAGATGTGCAACCGAGCTCGTGATCGTCTGTCCCGTGGGCAAGAGCCAGCTTCCTCCCGTGACAGGATTCGGGAGAAATACGACGACCTTACCCTTGAACCACTCGGTCAGCCGGTTGCGCTCGTGATGCTCGATGGCGTTCCAGACGGATGACAAAGGAACGGTTGGAAGGGAATTGATCGTTCCATTGCCGACGTAGTTGATTAAGAGGGACGTTGTGCGTCCTTGTGAAAATGACAGCCTTGTTGGTGAAGTTTGTTGTTGAAAGGCCTCGAACAGTGCAATACCGAATGCCGGGATGGATTGCTTATCTCCGGTTACCGTCACAGGCACTGTCCGCGTGACACGATCGGCATGGGGCGTGACCACAAGATGACCCGCAATCGTTTCGGTTGAGACCAGCGTTGCCTCAGGGCTTTCCACCACGACAATGGGGCCGGCGGTGCTCATGGCTTCCAGCAGCAAGGCGTCGCTCGTTGCCCCGCCGAGCTGCGCTGGACTGGCATGGTCGAGGCGATGATCGATGCCGATCACGAGAGCGCCGGATTCATGCGCGCCGGTCAGCAGGCGTGCGAGAACGGCTCGGTCCCATGGGCCTACACCGAGCTCTTCTTCGCTAGCCGAATCCCGCGTGACAATGAGAAGAGATTGGCTGACTGGGATAGGTGCGCGATCGGTCAGCCAGAAATCGTACGCAGTCCAGTCCAAAGCCGTGAATGTCGATGAGGCTGCAGCCCACAGTCCGAGTGCCAGGACGGTCGCAATCAGCCCCATGGCGCCGGCCTGGAGCCAGGATGAGCTGAGAAATTGTCGCCACAGGCGTGAAGTATCGAGCATGAGTATTCTCTACGGTCCTGCAATTTCTGCCAAGATCGCTTTCGATTCTTGCTTGGGCAGCCCCTTCAGTACAGCCTTGGCTTTCTGCACATCTTGCGTGACCCCGAGGCCTTTGCCATAGATGCGTGCCAGCGCTTTCTTTGCCGGAATGAACCCATCACCAGCGGTGGTGGTGAAACATGTCAGAATGTGTGCGTCGAACTGAGTCAGTCTGGTATCGAGGCCGGTTTCATACAGGCGCGCCAGTTCCTCGTGTGCAGTCTCGCTCAGTGCGAAGGCCTCGGCAAACAGAGCAGTGACTCCATTGGGTGATTGGCTATCTTTAAGTAAGGCGATGCCCAAGGGTTCACCAGGGTCGTTCCTGCTGACATCCGGGTAGTCAGCCCAGAGTTGACCGCGATACTGTTTGAAGCCTTCGTATGCATCATTTCTTCGGCGATCGGATTGATCGGGCGAAAGTGCTTGACGGCGAAGTTGTGAAAGGGATTCTGCCGCGCGCTGCTGGCCGAGCTCGACAGCTTTGGTCCACCAGTGGATCGCCAGCGCGAGATTCTTTTCAACTCCCTGCCCGTTGCGATAGGCATTTCCCATGAAGTACTGCGCCTGGGGAATCCCGCCGATTGCGGCATCCTCCATCAATTGTGTGGCTTCTCGATGTTGATTTGTCAGCT
>JBDTSF010000135.1:0-1679 GCA_039931295.1 Nitrospirota bacterium
TGTTGGGGACCAATCGGGTGGAGGATTTTACAGAGGTTGAACCAGAACATCCGGATTGTCTTGCAGTGATGTGGCCTCTTGGGGATGTGACAGGTGAAACGTTAGATGTGAAACGTGAGAGGCTAGCAGAAATTCCATTGTTCATTGATCCCGAGGTAGTGACGGATCTCGTTGACTGCTCCTGGCATGGGAAGGCCAACCGGTTAAGTGGTGAGCATGGAGTGGAATGGGAGATTATTGATGAGGCAGCAGTGGCGAGTTGGAAATCATCTTACGAACGTATTTCTGTCGCTGTCCCCACTTCCGATACGTCTCACGTTTCACCTTTCACCTTTTACGGGGCTCCAGCGGGCCAGATCATTCGCCAACGCCGAAGTGCCGTGTCGTTTGACGGGAAGACGTCAATCTCAGCAGCGACGTTCTTTCGCATGATGGAGCGGGTGATGCCGCGTACGGATCAGCCGCAATTGGATCGACCGATGCCATGGGATGTCTGGCCCTACGACCCGGCGATTCATTTGTTAATATTTGTACATCGTGTCGAAGGCCTCACGCCAGGGCTGTATTTTCTGGTCCGTGATCCGAAGAAGCTTTCGTCCATCCAGCAATCCATGAATTCCGAGCTGACCTGGACTTCGACGCCAGGTTGTCCGGAGGATCTGTCTCTCTACTGGCTGCTTGAAGGGGATGCAAAGAAACTGGCAGTGCAAGTGAGTTGCCACCAAGATATTGCGGGCGACAGTGCATTCTCGTTCGGCATGCTGGCTGAGTTTGAGGGGCGCTTGCGGGAAGGGGGAGCCTGGTGGTATCCACGTCTCTTCTGGGAGTCGGGACTGTTGGGGCAGGTGTTGTATCTAGAAGCGGAAGCTGCGGGGGTGCGGGCCACTGGAATCGGATGTTTCTTCGACGACCCCGTGCATGAGATCGTATCGGTGAAGGGGCTGAGTTTTCAATCGCTCTATCACTTCACAATCGGCGGGCCGGTAGAGGATGGAAGACTTATGACATTATCACCGTACTATCATCTTTAAAATCTTATATAATAGTAACATTTCATATGTTTATATATAGTACATCATGTTTAAAATAAAGAAAAAATTTGAGAAACAGAAGCCCACGGTCCTTTATAACGTCATTGAGGATTATTCTGAGTTCGATGCGCCGGGAAACGTCACAGCCTGTGCGATGACAATTCAGGAAGATCTGGCTGCACATGCGAAAGTCCTCTCTGAGAGCTACGAGGTTCCACTGGAGACGATGAAGAGGCTGCTGACCGATGGAGGGGTGTATGTCTACCCGCAAGTCGGCGGAGTCTTGACGCGGGGGTTGTTTGCTTGCCGGATTGATCCGACCGGGGAGATCCCCAAGCAAACCTGGTCCTTGGACCTCATGCAGTTTTCCGAGGCGGTGCAGTTGGCCCAGGCGAGAGGGATCCCGCTCGATGAGGTCGCGGCCATGGTGTTTCACAAGACGTTGCCGGAGGAGTTGAAATCAAAGCTCGAACGGAAAAATCTTGGACTCGACTATCGGACATTGGATCGCGCAGTCGCACGGGGCGGCGACATTAAATATATCGACTTCCGCAAGGACTGGTCTCCGCATTTCAAGCGGCTGTGCATCATGCCGGATGGACGGTTGGTGGAGACAGGAGGATTGGCGGAGTTTGCACAGCTCCATAG
>JBDTSF010000136.1:0-7100 GCA_039931295.1 Nitrospirota bacterium
GCTGGCATGGTCCGGTTGGCCCATCGCCTCGCCAAACGACTCTCAACCGATCGCCCGTAGCCCGCGTTACTCCAAAATGGGCACGTTCATTTCGACCGCTTCCCCTTCGCCTCGGCGATGAGTTCCGCTGCCGTTTCACGCACTTTTTTCGTGATGATCGACCCGCCCAACATCCGGGCGATTTCTTCTTCTCGCCCCACCCCCTTGAGCATTCTCACCGACGTAGATGTCCGTTGACCGTCCAGTCCCTTCTCCACAAGCAAATGGTGCGCCGCTTGCGACGCGACTTGAGGAAGATGCGTGATACAGAATACTTGATGGAACGATCCGAGTTTACGCAATTTTGATCCCATCGCTGCAGCAACTGCCCCGCCGACTCCCGTATCAATTTCATCGAACACTAGAACCGGAACCTGATCCATCTCTGCTAATACCGTCTTAAGCGCCAACATGATGCGCGAGAGTTCCCCACCGGATGCCACCCGGCCTAACGGTCGTGGCGGTTCACCCGGATTGCTCGAGAGAAGGAACTCCACCCGATCGCACCCAGTCGGCCCAATCCCCTCGGGCGACTCATCTCTCGAGACCATTACCTGAAAGATCGCCTGCTCCATCTTCAGCGCGGCCAGCTCTGCTTCCACCGATGTCGTCATCCGCTTGGCCGCATCAGTTCGGTTCTTTGACAACTGTTGTGCCAATGTGCGGAGACGATGGGCTTCTGCGTCCAACTGCGCGGTCAACTCAGCAGTCCGCTCTTGATGGTTGTCTAATAATTGAAGTTCCTCCAGCACCCGTTGACCGGTCGCGATAACCGCCTCAGCTGATCCTCCGTACTTCTTCTTTAAACGCTGGATCAGATCGAGCCGGTCTTCCACAACAGCCTGTCTGGCAGGATCGGCCTCTAGCCGTTGCGAGTAGTCACGTAACCGTCCGGCAAGCTCTTTGAGCGGGATCGCTGACTCTGTCGCAATGTGTTCACAATCACCCATCGCCGGATCGATTTGAACCAGCTCTGTAAGAGTTCGCCCAACTCGTCCCAGCCTGGTGAGAACAGCCTGTTCATCCGCCTGCAATTCTGCATGTGCTTCGTGGGCCAATTCTCTGAGCCGGTTCGCATGCATCAGTCGCTGCCGCTCACTACGAAGCTGCTCTTCTTCATCGGGCAACAGGCCGGCTTGTTCAATCTCCTGAACCTGAAACCGCAACAGATCCTCACGTTTTCCACGGTCAACGATGTCGAATTGCAACGCCTCCAGCTCCCTACGAAATTCCTTCCACCCTTGGTAGGTGTGCTCATACTGCTCGCGCAACTCGGTGAGACGCCCAAATCCATCGAGCGCCTCTAATTGTTTGCTGGTCGCCAGTAGCGATTGCTGCTCATGCTGACCATGGATATCGACGAGAGTACCCCCCAGCTCTTCAAGCACTCGCAGGGGGTACAAGCTGCCATTGACATACACTCGATGGCGGCCAGATCGGGAGAGCACGCGCCGAAGAATCAGCTCAGACTCGTTCTGACCGATGATTTCCTGTAACCGCAGCCGTTGGAGGAGTGGATGGGTATCGGGAAGAGAGAAGGCGGCTTCAAGCTGAGCTTCGTCTTCTCCGGAACGGATCTGGTCGGTCGAGGCTCGCCCACCGACCAATAACGCAATGGCATCGATGAGGAGGGATTTACCTGCCCCGGTCTCCCCGGTCAAGACCGTGAACCCGGACTGGAATTGAAGGCTCAGTTGCTCAATGAGCGCGAAATTGACAATGCGCAACTCGACGAGCATTGCAGCAGGTAACGATAATCCTTAGGCTGAACCGGCTGGTTGTGCCAGCAACGTATCAATCAGTTCCTTGAACTGTCGCTTCGGTCTCGCCCCAACAAGCTTCTCGACAACCTGTCCATTCTTGAAAAATAGGATGGTCGGGATACTCATCACCTGATAGCGACCTGCGACCTCAGGATTTTCATCCGTATTGAGCTTACGTACCTTCATCTTTCCTGCGTACTCTTTGCTCAACTCCTCGATGACTGGAGCGACCATCTGGCAAGGACCGCACCACACCGCCCAAAAATCTACCATCACAAGCTCTGAAGACTTGATGACTTCTGTATCCCACGTTGCATCTTCAACTTTTAGTGCATCGCCTGCCACGTCACATTCCTCCTTCGCTGAGTACACCATAAAAATAATAACGTGCTGGCATCGTATACCAGCCTTATTTGAGGAGTCAAATCTGTCTGATCGGTGCAGCAGAGCTCAGCAGCGCACGGTGGAAAGACCCAAGACACACTGCCTCCTCACCTGCACGTGTGCCTTCAGACCATTTGGTCATCGTCCATACCCGCCCATCTCAGGCTGGGGCATATCCGATTGTGGCCTCCCATACGGCCCTCCAGGCGTCGCCCATGGCAGACCTTTCTCCCCGATCAGCAATGGGCTGAGGATATTTCGAACCACTGCCGTGCCAAAACTCTCCGTCCAGCCGATCCCGGTCAGGCTCAACATGAAGTTATACTGCTGACGATCAGGGAATTGTAAATAAAAGAGCCCCAGCGACCAGCACTTGCAGGGATTCTGGTACAGCGCCACAACATCATATTCCGGGCTCCTGCCGTTCTTCACATCGTAGTAACCCTTCGCGCCAACCGTCCAGCCCCACGGCGTGCGAAAGGCCCCTCCCGCTGTAACAAATTGAATCTCAGGGGTTGGAGCATAGACCTCGTTGAACGAAATCGGATTCCACAGGTCTCCGCGGCGTACACGATTCCCATCGTGCGTGAAGCGCTGCCCCAGTTCAAAATACCAGTAGTTGGACTGTTGAACCCGAAGGGTGGTGTTAAATTGACTGACCGAGGATCGGTAGGGATCGAAAAACGCGTCGACGGTCAGATACTGGTTCGTGGCAGGCTGCCGGGAGAGGAACGTCCCAAGACCCTGAGCAAACGCGGTATCCGCTAACTGCGCTTGCGTGAACTGAGGAGTCGTATTGCCGATCACAACCCGCATCCACAGGTCCGATAGTTTCTTTCCCTCAATGGCCACCGTCGCCGGCTGTAGAGGCTGAGTGATCGATCCGAACAACGGGAATACGCCGGGTGTAAAATCCCGTGCTCTCGTTTGCACGGCACCCACGTGATAACTTTGAGCCATCGTGAAATCCAGCCAATTGAAGCTGCTGCCGCCCGCTTGTTCCAACAGCCGGCTACGGATCGAATAGGTCAGCAAGTTTTTCTTCGGCAGATCGTCCACCTGATCGATCTGCGTCAGTTGAGACTGATTCGTGGGCGGAACGTATTCATAGATGATGCTGGGCTCAATGGTATGCAGCAAGCTCGGGCCTTCGCTCGTTCCAAAGCGACGGCTCAGCTTCGACGTCGCATCGAGCCCCAACCAAAACGTCTCGCGATGCTGGCTTTCAGGGTTAGTCACCCCCCGCGTATAGTAGGTCTCCCGCATTTTCACTTGGGGAGTCAGACCCACGATATGGCCGAAATCGAGCACGTCGGTCGACAATCCCGGGAGCACATCGATTCGATTCTGGGCGAACCCTTGTTCACGATAAAAATTCACAAAGTTCATTTCCGTCCCCAACAAGATCGGCGAGTTGAACAAGGGAAGATTCGGCAGGCTGTAACCGATTTCCGGCAGGCGCTGAAATGTATCCCCTCCGCCCGATTGCAACGGCTGCAGATATTGACCATGCAGGTACGTCTTTCCATACGGCAATCGGTGGATCGCCAAGAGATTCGATTCGCTGCTAGGAAGAGCTCGCTGGACGCCCGAGTTACTCAACTGTTGAAGATAATTCGGGTCAGTCAGCAAGTTGGCGTTTACGCGAAGCAGCAAATCTTGCGTGAACTGCTGCGTATGAGTCCCGGTGATCACCGCCCGAGTCTGCTGCGCATCTTGTCCTGTCTGGCTGACGCCGGACACGTCCGGCGCCTGTGTCTGCCTCAAGGCGCTGATGAGCCACTGTCCACGTGATTGCCGGTCCAGAGCATAGCGATATTTTAGATCCCCCCCATAGCCGAGACTGCTGTAATAGGAGGGAGCAATCGTCAGGTCGTGGCTCGGATTGATGGCCCAAAAGAAGCTTTCTTGAAGGTGCGCGCCAAAACGATTGTCGTACCCGATCGTGGGAATAAGAAACCCAGTGCTTCGTTTGGAGAGCGGAAATGTCAACGTGGGAAGGGGAACCATCGGGACATCGTTCACGCACAACCACCCACCCGTAAAGGCCACGTTGTCGCCGGCATGGAGGTCAAGATCCTTGAATTTGAACCGCCAGGCCGGTGTCTCACCGTCCTGCGCATCGCAGTTCGTAAATTGGCCCTCTTTGACGCGATAATGCTCCTCTGAAAACCGTTGTATCAGACGCCCTTCCACCGATGTATTCGTGGATTTGAGAAGGACCCGTCCGTGCGTGACCACTCCCGCTTCAGTGTTCACGTTCAGCTCTAATCGTTCAGTCACCAGGTCGGCTTTAGGATCGGTAAGACGGACATGACCCGTGGCAATTAAGACGCCGGGTAACGACTGGATGGTCATATGATCGGCCGTCAGGCGCAGGGCACCCTGATTGACCACCACCGAACCATCGGCTTCGTAGGTTTCTGACTCCTGGAGGTACTCGATGCGTTCTGCCGTGATATCGAGTGGGGGACCTTCAGGAGAGATCGTTGTTCCAGCGGCACCTCCGACGTGCGGAAACAGGACTCCCAACATCAACCCACCAACCAAGCCCATCCACAGCCGCGTCGCGATCCCTGCCATATCAGCCCCGAAGCGGCGAACACACACGACCATGGAGCCATGCTTTGCACTCCCCCACAAGCATGAGCGATCCCGTCACACAGACCAGACCGTCCGACGTCGCCAGCTGTCTGGCCAGCGCCATGGCACCGCTGAGCGATGGCATGACATGCGGATGAGACAGCAGATCTCCGAGCGAAGATTGCAGCTCTTGTGCGGTGGCAGAGCGTGGAAGATCCGCCTGCGTCAGCACCACTTCATCCACCAGGCTTCTCAATGGTTCGACAAATCCTCGATGATCCTTGTCGCGCATCATCCCAAGAACCAAGACCACAGGGCGGGACGGATGCAATCGGTCAGCGCCGGTAAGAAAGTCGGCCAAGGCAGTTGCCGCAGCTGGATTATGCGCACCATCCAGCAGGATCGTTGGACGACGATCGACCACTTCCAATCGCCCGGCCCAACTGACCGCCTGCAAACCCGTTCGCACCGCCTCAGACGTGATCACTATCCCCTGCGGAGCCGCCGCCTCCAATAACGCCAACGCACAGGCCGCGTTATCGAGTTGGTGGCGGCCAGCCAGAACACAGGTCAGCCCGTCACAGCGCATACCCAGCCCGCGATAGGAAAATTGCTGGGGCTCCTCTCCCTCTGTGTGAAAGTGCTCGCCTATCCGAAACACCGGTGCCTGCCGCTCCCTGGCCACCTGTTCAATTGTCCGCCACGCGTCATCTTCGAGTCGCCCCAACACCACCGGCACACCCGGCTTGATGATCCCAGCCTTCTCGAATGCGATCGATGACAGTGTGCTCCCGAGATACGCCTGATGATCCAGCGCAATCGTTGTGATGGCACAAGCCATGGGCGTCACCACATTCGTCGCATCAAATCTGCCGCCTAACCCGACCTCCAACACCGCCACATCGACTGCTGTATCGGCAAAATGCTGGAAGGCCATGGCCGTCGTATATTCGAAGAAGGTCGGCGACTGCTCCGGTTGGGAGAGAGCCTGGAGCTGGTCGGTCAACTGCGCCACCCGCAACTCGGGAATCATCTCGCCATTCACCCGTATCCGTTCTCGAAAATCGACAAGATGCGGCGAGGTATAGAGCCCCACGCGATACCCTGCCGCCTGCAACATCGCCGCCGCCATGGCCGCGGTGGAGCCCTTTCCATTCGTGCCGGCGATGTGCAGTGTCCGATACCTGTTCTGCGGCATGCCGAGGCGCGCGGTCAACGCCATTATCGTCTCAAGACCCAATTTAATGCCATGCTGTTGCAGACGATACAGATAGGCGACAGCAGAGGAATAGGTCATGGTATAACCAGGCAGGAGGACACTAGCCAGGATTCTTCATGAAGAGTCTATACTTAAAAATGCGAGACGAGGGTGCTCAGGGTTTCTTTCAGCTGTCTGCGTTCCACTATCATATCGATCATACCGTGCTCCAACAGAAACTCCGCACGCTGAAACTGGTCGGGCAGCTGTTGTTTAATGGTCTGCTCGATCACGCGGGGCCCGGCAAAACCGATCAGCGCTTTCGGCTCGGCCAAGATCACATCGCCCAACATGGCGACGCTGGCGGTGACGCCCCCGAATGTGGGATCGGCCAATAGACAAATAAACGGGAGTCTCGCCTCGCCCAGCTTGGCGACGGCGGCGGACGTCTTCGCCATCTGCATCAAAGAGAGAATCCCCTCTTGCATCCGAGCGCCTCCGGACGTCGTCACCAAAATGACCGGCAATTTAAACTCCAATGCGCGATCGATCGCCCGACAGATCTTTTCCCCGACCACCGACCCCATACTGCCGCCCATAAAACTGAAGTCGAATACGCAGAGCACCACGCGGCGGCCGTTCATCATCCCTTCACCGATTACCATGGCATCTTTGCGGCCAGTCTTCTCCTGATGCGCCTTCACACGATCCTTATACGATTTTGTATCCTGAAAATTCAGCGGGTCTTGGGGGCCAAGCTCCGCATCCCACTCTTTGAACGTGCCAAGGTCCACCAAGAGTGTAATGCGCTCCAGGACAGAGATCGGGAAGTGGTAGTCGCACTTCGGGCACACCTTGTTATTGCGCTCGACTTCTTTGCGAAAGACGATTTCCCGACAGTTGTTGCACTTGAGCCACATCCCCTCCGATACCTTGGATCGTTTTGGAGCTTCAGGCTCTGTTGTTTTCTGTTTTTTAAACCAGGCCATTGGGAATCCCCCTCAGTCTGCAAGCATGGCGTGTGCCGCCCGTGAATCGTACGTCGCATGTGGGAGGGTGGAGCTGACTGCTACTGGCGTAGCGCGCGACCACAGACAATCCTGTCCTTGAGCTAACGTCTCGCTATCGGCCAT
>JBDTSF010000137.1:0-10802 GCA_039931295.1 Nitrospirota bacterium
AGGTGATGGACGCGGTGAACGATACCCAGGTGAACGTCTACCGCGACGTGTTCGAGCATCTGGTGAAGCCGGTGATTGAACAAGAGCAGCCGGAGGTGATCGGCATCTCGATCGTCTTGCAGCAGCAGATGTTCTCCTCCATGACCTTCTGTGCTCTTATCAAGGAGCATTTCCCCCACATTCATGTGACCATCGGCGGCAATACGGTCACGCGCCTGCGCGATGTATTGCCTCAGTCGCCGCTGTTCCAATATTTTGACAGTGCTGTCGTCTATGAAGGGGAGACGGCCTTCGTGCAGCTGGTCGGGGCGGTGGGTGCTGAGCAGAGCCTGGCCGATGTGCCCAACACCATCTATAAGGACGAAACTGGTGTGCATGTGTCGCCGACCAGCTTTGCGGAGGACATGGCTTCTCTGCCGCCGCCGGATTTCGACGGCCTGCCGCTCCATAAGTACTTCGTGCCGACGAAGATCCTGCCCTATCTGGCGACGCGCGGCTGCTACTGGGGCCGCTGCGAGTTCTGCGACCATGGCGAGGGCTATACGGCGGGCTATCGGACGAAGAAGATTCAAGATATTTTGGGCGAGATTCAACATCTGCGGGACAAGTACGGGGCGAAGCATTTCCATTTCACCGATGAGTCCTATCCACCGGCGCTGTTCCGCAAGTTGTCGCGTGGCTTGATCGAGCAGAAGATGGATATCACGTGGACGACGCATATGCGGTTCGAGAAGAGCCTGCTGGAAGACGCGGTCTGGCAGGATGCGAAGGATTCGGGCTGCCGCTATCTTCACTTCGGCTATGAGTCGGGGAGCGAACGGGTGCTGAAGCTGATGGATAAGGCTACGACGACGGAGGTGATGACGAAGCACTTGCAGCTCACGGCTGACGCGGGCATCTGGAACCACTGCATGGGCTTCTTTGGCTTTCCAGGTGAGACGAAGGAAGAAGCCTGGTCCTCGGTGGAGTTTCTGGAGCAGAACAAAGACCATGTCCATTCGCTGGGCTTCGGCACGTTCGATCTCGGCCGGCATAATCCGGTGGCGAAGAATCCGGAAAAGTGGGGCGTGACGGCCTACAAGAATCCCGATTGGGATCTGGCCCTCGACTATTACTACACGGTCAAGAACGGGATGAGCATCGAAGAGGCCGAGCGGGTGTTTCAGGAATTCGAGCGGAAGCACAACCCGGGCTGGGATTTGCGCCTGTTCATTCGCGAATACATTTTTCTCTACATCGCGCGGTTTGGCTTGCAGAAGTTGCCGGAGCTGCAATATCAATCTGCAAAGATTATGGGTGCGGCGCCATCGCTCGCGGGGAAAATGTAATGCGCAGGCTGGGTCAGGTAAGGATGGGTAGACGCTCATGAGCGAATTGATTCAGATCAATGCACTGGCTCCTATTCAGGGAACCAGAAAGACCAGCAAGGTCATGCTGCTCTTTCCGCCTGAGTGGGTGCCGACTGCGCCCTATCTGGCCTTGCCCTCTTTGACTGCCGTGCTGCGGGAGGCGGGCCATACCGTCATCCAGCGCGATATCAATATCGAGATGTGGGATCACTTCTTCAGCATGGAATTTCTGATCTGGGTGAAAGCCCGGTTGGGGATGCAGCTCAAGCCGCTGCAAGATAAAGAGAAGGCGGGGACGCTCACGGACCAGGAAGCGGATCACAAGGCCGTGGTGGAGCGGGCCTATGCCGTCGATGTGTTCGATCTGGCTGATCGAGCCGAGGATGCGAAGCTGATCGTGCGTGGCGAGCGTTTCTACCAAGCCGAGTTACTGGAAGGCGCGTTGAATACGTTCCGTGAGACGATGGCCTACATTTCCGCCGCCTACTATCCTGCGTCGCTCGTCTTCTATCCGATGGAAAGCAATCTGGGCTATCGGCCCGGCGTATCCAAGGAAGTGCTGGCCTGTTTGGACGATGAACAGGTGAACGTCTATCGGGATCTCTGCAATCAGCTGGTCATGCCGTCGGTGGCGAAGGAGCAGCCGGACGTGATCGGGGTCTCCATCGGCACGCAGATGCAGCTGCTCGCAGGTCTGACGTTTTGCAAAATGATCAAGGAGACCTTCCCGCATATCCATGTGGTGGTGGGAGGCAACGTCATCACACGGTTGCAGGATGACCTGGTGAATCAGGAGCGGTTCTTCCAGGAAGTCTTCGACTCGGCGATTCTTTACGAGGGCGAGCATGCGCTGCTTTGGCTCATCGAGGCATTGAATGGCGAACGGGCCATCGCATCCGTGCCCAACTTGGTCTATCGCGATGCCTCAGGTCTGCACCGGAATCCGGAAGTCTACACCGAAAAGACCACCGCGCTGCCCTTGCCGGATTTCGACGGGCTGCCTCTTGATCGCTACTTCGTGCCGGAGCTGATCATTCCCTACCTGGCGACGCGCGGCTGTTATTGGGGCCGTTGTACGTTTTGCGACCATGGCCAGGGCTACTTCGACCAATATCGAGGCGTGCCGGTGCAACAAGTGGTCGAACAGATCAAGGCGCTGCGGGACAAGTATCAGTGCCGCCATTTCCTCTTCTCCGATGAATCCTATCCGCCGGCGCTGTTCAAGAAGGTGTCGCAATTGCTGGTCGATCAAAACGTCGGGATTAAGTGGACGACGTTGATCCGGTTCGAAGAGACGCTCCAAGACCAGGAGACATGGGATCTGGCGGCGAAGGCCGGCTGTTGCACCCTCTATTATGGGATGGAGTCGGCGAGCGAGCGGGTACTGAACCTCATGGACAAGCATGCCAAGAAGAGCGTGATCCAGCGCAACCTCAATATGGCGTCGCAGGCGGGGATCTGGAACCATGTGATGGCCTTCTATGGATTTCCCGGCGAAACGCTCGACGAAGCGTTGGAGACCCGCCAGTTCGTTCTCGAAAACCAGCCGGTCATTCACTCGCTGGAGCTGTTCTACTTCGTGGCCTATCGCCATACGCCAATGGTGCGCAGCCCGGAGAAGTTCGGCATCACGATCCACAAACAAGAGGAGTACGATCTCCCCCTTGACTATTACTACACGTTAAATGATCCGAGTACCCTCTCTTGTCTGGACGCGATGCAGCTCTGCGAAGAGTTCTACAAGAACGATTTTCATCCCTGGGCCGTGCGCGTGAACTCGCGGGAGCATGTCTTCCTCTATATCTCGAAGTTCGGGACGAACCAGCTGCCGCAGATTTACGCGCAGCAGACGCAGCCAGTCGGATCGCCGGAAGGCGTGTCGGGATTAGTCACCTGGCCTGTGGCGCAGTCGGAGGGGCATGAAGGCATGGCGAGGGTCACGAGCCACGATGTGGGTTAGCAGGATGATCAAAACGCCATGTAACAAGGCCGCAGGGAGACGTACGACTGAGAACGCCGTTAGATGGCGTTTTCATCATCCGGAACGAGGACGGCGGAGAGTAGGGCATAGGCGGCTTCGATGAGTGTGGTCATCTCTTCGGCCTTCTTGTAGGCCTGCATGTATTGCTTGGGGTTATTGGTGAGATTCGAGTAGCGGGCCGGGTTCCAGGTGTGCAGCAACGCTCGTCTGGTCTGATCGAGGGTTTCGGGAGTGATGGGGAGGGTGAGCCCCAGGATCTCCAGCGCGTGATTGACATCGTCTTGACTCACATCGGTCATGGGGCGAGTCTGGCAAAGCAGATGGATGCCTGTCAATCAGCGCTCAGCATGTTCATCATGCTGAGCAGCGCCGTTCATGGTCTTGAGTTATCACACCCGCATCGAGAGGCCTGAATGTCTGACCGACGGTCCCTGAAGTTTTATCAAGCCGACGTTTTTACCGGACAGCCGTTCGGCGGCAACCCGGTCGCCGTGTTTCCCGACGCGCACGGTCTTGCCGACTATCAATTGCAACGGATTGCCCGTGAGATGAACCTCTCCGAGACCGTGTTCGTGCTATCTCCGACGGACCAGGCGGCAGTCGTGCGCCTCCGGATTTTTACTCCCACACAGGAGATTCCATTTGCCGGCCATCCGGTGCTGGGAACATTTTTTGTATTGGCCCAGCTCGGGTTGATCGCCGTGGCTGATGGGGTTACCCGTGTCATGCAGGAATGTAACATCGGTCTCTTTTCCGTCGAGCTCCATGCACAAGAAGGGGAGCTGACCCGTGTGGTCATGACGCAGCCGAAGCCGGAATTTCTCGGGCCTGTGGACGCGATTGAAGATGTGTATAAGATTGCCGGCGCATTGGGGTTGCCAAAATATGCGCTCACCGACATGAAGTGGCCGATCGAGGTGGTGTCCACCGGACTACCGGTATTGATTGTGCCGTTGCGCACGCTGACGGCTGTCCGCTCGATTCAGCCGAATGCGCCTGCCATCATGGATGTCTGCAGTCAGTTTGGCGCGAATGGTGTCATGGCGTTCACGCCGGTGACCGTCGAACCCTCTGCGACGGTCCATGCGCGTATGTTTGCCCCCTCGATCGGGATCCTTGAAGATCCTGCGACAGGCAGTGCGAGCGGCGCATTGGGGGCGTATCTGGTGCAGAACGGTGTGGTTGAAGTCGCCCCGACGACGGATATCGTTGTTGAGCAGGGCTATGAAGTCGAGCGCCCGTCGCAAATTCAGGTGCGGGTTGAGTCGGACGACGATATTATCAAAACGGTCAAGGTGGGGGGGCAGTGTGTGATGGTAGTCGAAGGGACCTTAACCTTTTAGCAAGATGATGAAAACGCCATCTAACTGCGTTCTCGGTTCGTCAAAATCCTCAACGTACCCCTGAGGGTACGCCTCGGTTTTGACTCGCCTGCGGCCTTGTTATATGACGTTTTGATCATCCTGCTCGGAGAAAAGAAATAAGGTCTGGGATATTATCATCCACCCATTATGGAGAAATGACATTCGATGAAGGCTGTACTCTTTCGGGCGCATGGTGGACCAGATAAATTGTCGTATGAGGATCTGCCCACGCCCACGATTGGTTCGGAGGAGGTGTTAGTTCAGGTCAAAGCCTGTGCCCTGAACCACCTCGATATTTGGATACGACAGGGCATTCCTGCCTACCCGATACCGCTTCCTCATGTGTCGGGGTCGGATGTGGCGGGGATTGTCGAGCAAGTCGGCACTCAGGCTGAAGGTGTCACCGTGGGGCAACGTGTATTTGTGTCGCCGGGGCTTAGCTGTTGGAAATGTGAGCAATGTCTGGCGGGGCGAGACAATCTGTGCCGCTCGTACGGACTGCTCGGTGCCATGACACACGGCGGCTATGCCGAGTATGTGAAAGTGCCGTTCCGCAATGCTCTGCCGATTCCTGAGAATCTCTCGTTTGAGCAGGCCGCCGCGTTCCCGCTTGTGTCGGTAACTGCGGCGCACATGTTGTTTGGCCTGGCGGGACTCCAACATGGCGAAACGGTCTTGATTATGGGCGCGGGGAGTGGAGTTGGGATGATGGCGGTTCAGATGGCAAAGCTTGCTGGGGCCCGTGTGATGACCACCGTCGGGTCCGACGACAAGATCCCCAAAGCCGTGACCTTGGGGGCCGATGCGGTCATCAACCACACAAGGGAGAAGGTTGCGGAACGTGTGAAGCTGCTGACCGAAGGGCGCGGAGTCGATGTCGTCATCGAACATATCGGTCCAGAGGTATGGGATACCTGCCTCCATTCATTGAGGAAAGGAGGGCGCCTGGTGACCTGTGGCGCAACCACAGGAGCTGAGGTCACGTTGGATCTTCGCTATGTCTATTCTCACCAGCTCACGATCAAGGGGTCGTATATGGGCACGCGCGCGGAATTGGTAAAGGCTTCTGAGCTGATGGGGCAGGGGCGACTGATCTCGGTCATCGATCGGACGTTTCCACTTCAAGAGGCTCGCGCGGCACAGGAACTCATGTTAAGTCGCAAATTTTTCGGTAAAATAGTTCTGACTGTGTGAGGAAGGCGGGCTGGTTTTTTTATTACGTGCAGCAGCAATACGAAGGGGAGGTGAATGATGTCCACTGTGGCGAAGATCATGAGCAAGCAGCCCAAAACCGTGGGGCCTGCCGTATCGATTGTGAGCGCGGCCAAAAAAATGAAGACTGCACGGGTAGGGTCGCTGTTTGTGAAGAAGGGGAAGAAGCTGGTCGGGGTCGTCACCGACACGGATATTGTCCGTCGCGCCGTCTCGACCAATAAACCTCTTGGCAAGATGACCGTCGAGAAGATCATGACGGCCCCCATTTGCACAATCGAGGGAAGTCAGACGGTCGATGATGCGCAAGATATGATGGCTGACTTAGGCGTGCGCCATCTTGCTGTAACCCAAGCAGGTGAGATTGTCGGGGTGGTGTCGGTACGGGATGTGCTGATGTTTTATAAGCGGTATGCGCAATCGAAGGTTCCGGCGGAGGCGCCGTACTCTGAACCAAAGATTTTCCAAGACTAGGCGGATGTTGAAAACGGCCTCCAGCGTCGTTCTCGGCTCGTCAAAATCCTCAACGTACCCCAGAGGGTACGCCTCCTGTTTTGATTCGCCTGCGGCCTTGCTGGAGGGCCGTTTTGAACATCCTACGGGGAACAATCTGAGGGATGGGGCGTTAGGCAAAGTTTACTTAGTGAGTTCTTTGACGAGGTGGCCGAGTTCGGGGAGGATAAGCTTTTCCATCGCGAGCCTGACGGCGTTTTCTGAGCCCGGGATGGAGAAGAGTATACGGCCTTTGATGATGCCGGCGGTGGCACGGCTCATGATCGCGGGTGAGCCGATGTCTTGATAGGTCAAGTAACGGAAGATCTCGCCGAATCCCACCAGCCGCTTTTCCAGCATGGCGTCGACGGCTTCAAAGGTTGAATCCCGTTTTGAGATGCCGGTACCGCCATTGATGATGATGGCGTGGACGGCTTCGTTCGTCAGACCTTCGGCAATCCGGTCTTTGATCTGAACCGGTTCATCCTTCACCACATGATAAGCCGCGACGTGGTGCCCCTGCTCCTTGAGGAGCGTATGAATGAGTTGACCGCTTGTATCGGTATCGGGGGTCCGTGTATCGCTACAGGTAATCACCATGCACCCAATTGATTTGGGCGCATGGGATTTGTGTTCGTGGTGAGTGGCACTGGCCATGGCTCGAAGGGGGAAGGCCTATTTCCACACTGAGTCGGGGTTCAGAGTAGCTGCTGGCTTGCCGCCCTTGATGTGCTCGTCCAAGATCGTTGCCACGTCGGCTTCCGTCACTTTGGAGTACCAGGTGGCGTCCGGATAGACAACCACGGTTGGTCCCTGCTCGCAAGGGCCGAGGCAGGAAGACCCGCTGACAAGGACTTCACCAGGCGTCACACCTTTCTGCATGAGGCCCATATTGAAGGCCATGAGAAGAGAGGCTGATCCGGCGCTGCCGCAGGAGGGTTTTGGATGGCCTGGGGGACGGGCATTGGTACAGACGACGATGTGATATTTGGGCTTCGGCATGAGTTCTCCTTTGATGGTCGATGAAACGATCAGCGGACGGTTGTTTCATTGCGGCGCATACGACTTCCATGTTTCGATGGCTTCCTCGGGCAGCTTCCAATGCTTGAGGCCTTTCATCACCCAATCGAGATAATGTGCTTTGGGTTTGAACTTACCGATGGGGTTGGCGGCATAGGTGGTGACAAGTATTTTCTCTCCGGCTTCCGTCAGCACGCTGACTTGGACCTGCCGGAATGTGTTGGGAGGGACGTCCTCTTCGAAATGGTCCATCAGCTTGAGGTCTTCATCGGTGACGTCGAAGATCGCTCCCCAAACCTGTTCGCCTGGTGACGGAATGACACTGGCGAGGCCGCATCGCCATTGCGAGGACCATCGGCAGAATTGAATGGTGTGTTCGGGAAGAGTGGCCAGCATCAGAAACTGATGTTCCGGAGCGCGACGTTTCAGCTGCGTCGGGTTGAGATGGTCCCCGTAGAGGAAGAACTTCATTGATGAATTGTACCCGAGACACCCTCTGTACCGACCAACCTCTTGTTTGTAACATAACGCCTTTCACACGCACAAGCTGCGCGTCGCACGGTGTGTTGGGCTCGCTGACGTTGGATTGACATCGCGCCGATGCTCTTCCTAAGATGCTGTGCGGTCATGTAAGGGTTCGCCTTGTCCCATCGAAACCTTGTCCGTAGGATGTCCATGCCAGAAAATTATTTCTCTGCCAGTGCGCCACAGTTCTCGTTCTCATTGTGAAGATCATTCACTATGCAGTGATGGTCGTGCTCGTGTTGGGTGCGTGCTATTACCTCTGGCTGAGACCCCCTTCGATCAATCCGATAGCCGACAGTCGGGCCGCTGAGGCTCTCACATTGGTCCACAACCATCGGGCCCAGGGTTATCCCACTATTCTTCAGGCCATGGCTGAGCATGTGCGTTCAATGGCCGATCGTAATCAGGTTGCTCGGTTGGGAGAGTGGCGGGTGAAGCAAGTGGAGGGGGATCAGTATGAGATACGCGTGTGGATGCGAGATCAGGGGTCGACAGGCCAATGGTTTGAACGGGAATTCATTTGGCATGCCGATCTCGCATCGAAGAAGGTCAATGCTGCGTCGCTTCCTGCTGATGGGATTACACCCAAAGCGCCGGAATAGCAGGATGCTGAAAAATCCATCGAACGTCGTTCTCGTTTCGTCAAAATCCTCAACGTACCCCAGAGGGTACGCCTCCGGTTTTGACTCGCCTGCGGCCTAGTTGGACGGCTTTTTGAGCATCCTGTTCGAGGATCTTTCCCGTTTGGCGAATAACGTGTGACGAACAAACGGACTACTTGAAGTTTTCCGGTAGGGCTACTTGAACCTGATTTCCATCGATTCTGACAGGACAGCAGGCGACGGTGATCGCCGGATTTTCCGGTCGTGTGCCGGTTTGCACGTTGAATCGCCATCCGTGCCATGGACACTCGACAATGCAGCCATCGAGATGGCCTTCTCCGAGTGGTCCCCCCGCGTGAGGACAGGTGTTGTCGATGGCATAGAAGGACCCGTCGACATTAAAGAGAGCAATCCAGATTCCGTGGACTTCGACGGTGTGCCCGGTCCCCGGAGGAATATCTTCTACCTTTGCGACGGTCACAAACTCAGTCATAGCGCTGATCCTCGTCCTTGGCTGAGCGGTCGATGGAACTTGGCCGCTCCATAGACCTGTTAGTAACTTGATTTCAACCAAGGCTTATGGCATAGAAATAGGTACGCTTTCCAATACTACACTGGGTTCTCTTATACAAGGAGCCTGGTTGGGATGAGGATGCAGCATGGAAATGACCCTTCTGCTCAACGCGACGTACGAACCCTTGCGGGTCGTCAATTGGCAAAAGGCGATTGCGCTTCTCTGGCAGGGTAAGGTTGAAGTCCTCGAGGTCTACGACCGAGAAATCCACGCGGTATCGATCTCCATTAAACTTCCCTCTGTTATGCGGCTGCTCAAACTCGTTCGGCTCAAGGACGTTCATCGTGCGGTGAAATTCTCCCGCATCAACATCTTTACGCGAGATGCCTATGCCTGCCAGTACTGTCGCCACAAGTTTCGGACCGAGGAGCTGACGTTCGACCATGTCGTCCCCATCGCCAAGGGTGGGCGAAAGACCTGGGAAAATATTGTGACGGCCTGTTGGCGTTGCAACAACAAGAAAAGCGGTCGTACGCCCGAAGAAGCCGGCATGAAGCTGATGAAGAAGCCGGTAAAGCCGCGCTGGAATCCAATTGTGACCATTACCATTGGAATTAGGAACACACCAGACAGCTGGCGTGACTATTTTTATTGGAATATGGAGCTCGACACCGACCCTGCCGATACCTAACTGTGCATGTGTCGTGTTCGCGCATATTCTCGTGCTCTCGTACCGCCCGGTTTTTCTTCTCAAATAAACATTCATTATGAATCGTTCAACGTTTCGTCACATTGGCGATAGGCCATGTGCTATTTTCTTCGGACGAAAGACGAACGACGGATAAATCTGAATGTGTGTCGTATCTGGAGTTGCTAGAAACAGGAGAGGGCTTGGTTTACGCTGGGAAACTTGGTGTTGTATGATACGCCCCGCTCTTGAATAGGGAGGAACCGTCATGGCTGCAAATTCTGGATTTCCGATGTCACTCGATGTGAAAGGGTACCCGGTGCTTGTACTCGGGGGAGACGAGGAGGCCGCGGAAAAGACTCAGCGATTGTTGGAGGCCGGGGCGAAAGTGATAGTGGTGGCGCCGACGTTACACGACTTATTAAAAGACATGGCCGCGTCGGCGAAAGTTGTACACCGTGGGCGACATTTTCGCGAGGCCGATTTGGAACATGCGATTTTGGTGCTCAACATGGTTCGGGGGGACCGTGATTTTTCCCGATCGTTGTTTGAGAAGGCGCGTGAGAAGAAGTGTTTACTCTGGTCGGTTGACCAGCCTGAGTATTCCACGGCGACGATGCCTGCAGTCGTCGCCTGCGGACATCTGCGTGTCGCCATCAGCACGAGTGGGGTCGCCCCAGCGTTGTCAGGCTTTATGAAGGAAGACATGGAGAAGATTTTCGGTGAGGAATTTGCCGCGTTTGTGGACTGGCTGGGAGAACTTCGTGTGCAGACCAAAGCGACTGAGCCTGACTTTGAAAAGCGTCGGGCCGTGCTGCGTGAGGCGCTGGATGGATTTCGTTTATTGGGAAAGGTCCAGTATCCAAAGGTCTGGCTGGATGAACGAGCGAAGCTGACGGTGTCTCCAGGCGTCGCGGGCCAGGCGTAACAGGGTGCTGAAAAAGTCCGCCAGCATCGTTCTCGCATCGCTCAGAGGCTCAACGTACCGAAGCGTACGCCGTCGCCTCTTCTCTCGCTGCGGCCTTGCTGAACGGCCTTTTTGAGCATCCTGCTGG
>JBDTSF010000138.1:0-7927 GCA_039931295.1 Nitrospirota bacterium
CAGATTGTGGTACAAGGAGGGTAGAGCGTGGAATGGTACCCATGCTGGTCTCCTGCTCCCGGAGCGCGCGCCCGAGGACGGACCTCGCTTGACGGCCGCAATGAGACCAGCACGGGTGCCATTCCTATGGAGAGATAGGCGAAGGAGCAACATAGGGGCAGTACGGTATGGAGCCGTCCATGGGTACAGCGTCTCTTTCCCAACCATCGTCAGACGATCAGCGTCGGGCGAAGAGCGTCCGTCGGTTCGCCATCGGCGTGTCTCTTGCCATGATTGTTCTCTGTAATGCGATCGTTCTGGTCGGGTTATGGGTCAGCGGGATGAACCTCGATGAACTGGCAGCAACTCCCGATATCTTCAACTCCAAACAGGATATTTGTCTTCGGCTCGGCTGGCATTCGGTTACGGGAGCGGCGGAACCGGTGCCTCTCTGTTCGGAATGGATCCATCTGTCCGATCCGTCCGGCAAGACCCATCAGCTGCAACCAGAGACGAAGTTTCGGCAAGGGCCGGACGGGCAGTATTATGTCGATCAGGGGAGGCACGCCGACTATCGGTTGCTCATATCGGTGCTGGTCGTCGTGGCAGTGATTACGTTCGGGCTGGTGGCAAAATGGTATCTGGTCGGTTGGTATCGGCTGCGTCTCGAATCTGCCGCAGGCCATGGGGCGTCGCTGGTCCATTGAATTGACTTGAAGTCAACACGAAGGAGAGGGCAGCGTGGCAAAGAAATACGTGTACTATTTCGGTGACGGCAAGGCCGAAGGGACCTCCAACATGAAAGACCTCCTCGGTGGAAAGGGAGCCGGACTTGCTGAAATGACGAATCTCGGCATCTCCGTTCCACCCGGCTTCACGATTTCGACCGAGGCCTGCGTTGAATATTACAAGAATGGAAAACAGTACCCTCCCGGCATGTGGGATGCCGCGCTGAAATCGCTCAAGCGGGTCGAAAAGTCGATGGGCTTGGGGTTTGGCGACCCTGAACGGCCGTTGCTGGTCTCAGTCCGGTCCGGTGCCCGGGCCTCGATGCCCGGCATGATGGACACAGTGCTGAACGTCGGGCTGACGACCAAGACCGTTGAGGGTTTGGCGGTAAAAACGCGCAACGATCGGTTTGCTCAGGACAGCTATCGGCGTTTCGTGTCCATGTACGGCAGCATCGTCATGGGCGTGCCGCGCGAACATTTCGAAGCGATCCTCAAGCACAAGAAGGCCGAGGTGGGTGCCGCACACGAAACCCATCTCGATGCGCGGCACCTTCGGGAATTGGTATCCAGCTTTAAGGCGCTCATCAAGGAAGAGACCAAGAAAGAGTTCCCCGATGAGCCGCTCGAACAGCTTCGCTTGGCGGTCAATGCCGTCTTTTCATCCTGGTTCGGCGCGCGGTCCGTGACCTATCGGCGCCTCTATGGGATTCCCGACTCGTGGGGGACTGCGATCAATGTTGTGGCGATGGTATTCGGGAATATGGGGGAAACGAGCGGGACTGGTGTGGCCTTCACACGTAGTCCGGCTTCCGGCGATAAGATCTTTTTCGGAGAGTGTTTGATGAATGCCCAAGGAGAGGATGTTGTCGCCGGCATCAGGACGCCGCTTCCGGTCAGTGCGCTGGCGAAGAATGTGCCGGAGGCCTACAAGGAACTGGAGCACACCTACAAGAGGCTCGAAAAACATTACCGGGATATGCTCGATTTGGAATTTACGATCCAAGAGGGCAAGCTTTACATGCTGCAAACGCGGGCCGGCAAACGGACCGGCATCTCCGCCGTGAAGATTGCGGTCGATATGGTCAGAGAAGGCCTCATCTCGAAGCAGGAAGCGGTGCAGCGGATCGGGCCTGAGCAATTGGCGCAATATCTCTATCCGATCTTCGATACGAAAGAAGAGGCGAAGTCCAATCCACTAGGGAAAGGGCTCCCGGCCGGTCCTGGCGCGGCAGCCGGGAAGATCGCTCTCACTCCCGATCGAGCCGTGACGATGAAAGCGGCTGGTGCCCGTGTGGTGCTGGTTAGACAGGAAACCAGCCCGGACGACATTCACGGGATGAACGCTGCAGCAGGGTTCTTAACGGCTCGGGGCGGGATGACCTCCCACGCGGCGGTGGTCGCCCGGCAAATGGGCAAGGTCTGCGTGGCCGGCTGCGATGCGGTGGAAGTGCTGGATAGCCAGTCCGTTCGCATCGGGGCCAAAGTGTTCCGCGAGGGGGACTATCTTTCGATCAACGGTTCGACCGGCAATGTGTACGAGGGAGACGTGCCCGTCGTCGAATCTGAAATCATTCAAGTGATCCAGGGCAAGTTGGATGCGAAGCAGTCGGACAAGTACCAGCGCTTCGCGTTGATTCTGTCATGGGCCGACCGTGTCCGGAAGCTTCACGTCCGCGCCAATGCGGACGTCCCGGATCAGGCGAGCATCGCGCGTGGCTTCGGCGCGGAAGGGATTGGACTCTGTCGGACGGAACATATGTTCTTTGCCGAGGATCGCATCCCGATCATGCAGAAGATGATCCTGGCTCGGACGAAAGAAGAGCGGGAAAGGTTTCTCGATCAGCTCTTGCCGCTGCAAAAACAGGATTTCATCGGGCTCTATCGCGAGATGGCGGGCTATCCGGTCACCATTCGTCTGCTCGATCCGCCGTTGCACGAATTTTTGCCGAAGCGTGAAGACTTGATGGTGGAAATTGCTCAGCTGGAACTGACCGGGCGCGACGGTTCCAGGCTCGAAGAGAAGCGGCGGTTGCTGGCCCGCGTTGAGGAACTCCACGAGTTCAACCCTATGCTCGGGTTACGCGGCTGCCGACTCGGGATTACGATGCCGGAGATTACCCGCATGCAGGCGCGGGCCATCATGGAGGCCGCGTGCGAGCTGGCCAAGGAAGGGAAGAAGATTGTCCCGGAGATCATGATCCCGCTGGTAGGGATGGTCTCGGAAATGAAGGCGCAGAAAGATTTGATCCGCGAGGTGGCGCAGGAGACGATGAAGCGATACAACGTGAAGCTCTCCTATCTCGTGGGTACCATGATCGAGCTGCCGCGTGCCGCTGTTACGGCGGATCGCATTGCGACAGAGGCGGAGTTCTTTTCATTTGGAACGAACGACCTTACCCAGACTACGTTCGGTTTCTCTCGTGACGATGCGGCGAAGTTCATCGACTTTTATCGAACGGAGAATATTCTTGAGTCCGACCCATTTGCAGTCCTTGATCGCGAAGGGGTGGGAGCTCTCATGCGGCAGGCCATCGCCGGAGGCCGGAAGACCCGTCCTGGGATTAAGCTCGGCATATGCGGTGAGCATGGCGGCGATCCCAGCTCCGTGGAGTTCTGTCACGAACTTGGATTGGACTATGTGAGTTGCTCGCCCTATCGCGTTCCCATTGCGCGGCTAGCGGCAGCTCATGCGGCCTTGGCTGAAGCCGAATCGAAGAATTCTCCCCGCAAGCGCAAGGCATCACGGGTTCGTGTGAAGGCGAAAATGAATACCACAAAGACGAAGTCGGCTCAGCGGCCTCGCAGCCGATCGCGCGTCACGCGCAAGAAACGGTGACCGTCACCACACCGCATCTCCACTTCATGTCCCTGGCGCTTCGTCTCGCGGCGAAGGGCCGGGGTAGGACCAGCCCGAATCCCATGGTCGGCGCCCTCGTGGTGAAGAACGGCCGTATCGTAGGCCGAGGGTACCATCACGGTCCAGGGCAACCTCACGCAGAAATTCTTGCGCTCAAGCAAGCGGGGCCACGCGCCAAAGGCGCGACGCTCTATGTCACCCTTGAACCCTGTTGTCACCTTCTCAAACGGACCCCGCCTTGTGTGCCAGCAGTGGTTCAATCCGGGGTGCTGCAGGTGGTGGTCGCGATGGCTGATCCCAATTCGATGGTCAAGGGACGTGGGATTGCTGCCTTACGTCGAGATGGGATTACGGTGACGACGGGTATTGCATATGAGGCAGCGGCAAAGATGAATCACGCCTACCTCCATTGGGTGAAGACCGGTCGCCCCTACGTGACCTTGAAAGCCGGAATGACGTTGGATGGCAAGGTGGCGACAGCGAAGGGCGAGTCGCAATGGATTACTGGTCCACTCGCGCGGCAAGACGCGCACCGGCTTAGGAGTCAGGTGGACGCGGTCATTGTCGGGGTCGGTACCATCATTCACGATGATCCTACTCTGACCGCGCGACTCTCAAATCGCCCACTGAAACTGGCGCCTCGGCAACCGCTGCGGGTTGTGCTCGATAGCCGACTCCGGACATCACCGACCGCAACGGTTTGTGCCATGCAGGACCGAGCGAAGACGTTAATCGTCACCACACGTCGTGTATTTCCGTCACGCCGCCGCCCATTTGAACGGGCAGGGGTGGAAGTGGTGCCATGTTCGGCGAAGAACGGGCGTGTCTCGTTTCCGGCGCTGATGACGATGTTGGGCAAGCGCGGGATCACCTCTGTACTCATTGAGGGAGGTAGCACCGTCAATGCTGCAGCGTTACGCGAGAAACTTGTCAATCGTGTGGTGCTCTATCTTGCTCCTATTCTGATGGGAGGGCAGGATGCCAAGGCGGTGATCGGCGACCGGAGCCCGAAGCGCTTGGCCCAAGCACTGCCATTGCATCATGTTACGGTTCGCCGTGTCGGGAAAGATTTGGTCGTGGAAGGAGATCTGTGACGCGCAGGGTTCTCATAGGCGCCCTTGTTATAATCCTTGCTGGCCTTGTCGATCATGAAATGGATGTGGCCGCGGTCGCTTCCCCAGCTGAGATGAAGACGCAGGTCTTCCACTACCTGGATAGTACGGATGCGGAAGAAGCCTCAGGCCTTCTGCAGGTCATGCTGTCCGATCCTTATGTCACGATCGACCAGGCGATTCGGATCATTCAAACTGAGCGGAACTATGTCCCGCAGCCGACCGGAACCATTCCAGACGAGCGAATCGATGTGCAGGGGCGTGCCTATCACGTGGCGCTTTCCGTTCCACCGACCTATCAGTCTGTGAAGAGTTACGGCCTGGTCGTGTGTCTGCATGGCGCAGGATTTACCGGTGAGGCCTACCTGGAACGCTGGCAGGCTCGATTGGGGGATGACTATGTCTTGGCCTGTCCAACGACTCCGATGGGCGACTGGTTTACGAGAGGCGCGGAAGAACTGGTGTTGGCCACGATTCGTTCCGTGCAACGGCGCTACCACATCGATCCTGACCGGATCTTTCTTACCGGCATGTCCAACGGTGGGATCGGCGCCTGGGTAATCGGTATGCACGATGCGCCGTTGTTCGCCGGCATTGCCCCCATGGCGAGTGGTCTCGATAATGTGCTGCTGCCATTTCTGGCTAACTTGCGCTCCACGCCGATCTATATCATTCACGGAGTCAAGGATCAGGTGATGCCGGTGGAATTTAGCCGGAGGATTACCAGTGAACTCACGAAGCTGGGCTATCCCTTCGTCTATCGGGAACATGATCGCGAGCATCCCATGGCGGGAGGACATTACTTCCCGAGAGAGGAATTGCCTGAGTTGGTGACATGGCTTAATGCCCAGCGGCGCAATCCTTTGCCGACGAGTGTGACGGTCGTGCGTGAGGCCAGTCACTTTCAACCGTTTGGATGGGTGCGCATCGATACGACGGATGCAATCGCCGCGTTTTCAGAAGATCTCGTCAGCAAACGAGACGATCTGATCAAACAGCGTGAATATGCGAGATTGGACGCTTCGATCGTGGCGCCGAATCGCATTGAAGTCCGGGCTGACCGAGTCCAGCGGTACAGTCTCTTTCTGAACGAACAGCTCATCGATTCTTCCAAGCCTCTCATCGTGTTCACCAATGGGCAGGTGTCCTTCGACGGCACTGTGACGCCGTCGCTTGAGACCTTGCTGAAACAGGCGCGCCTGCGACAAGATTCCCGGCAACTCTTTCCCATCCATCTCGCCATCCAGGTTCGAAAGCAGCCGTGATGATCTCCGGATCGACGGGCCTGCGGAGAGCCGGCCTGATGGCTATGCTCGTTGTGATCGGGCTGAGTACGACCATCAATCCCGATCCGGCTCAGTCGGAGACCTGCTCCTTACCATCCGAGCATGGAGGGATGACCTTTCCGATTGAAAAGATCGATCCAGCCTGGGTTTGCCGACTGTCCGAGATTATCGACAGCTACACCACAGTCAGCCAGGTCGGTCCCATTCGAGCCGGTTTGCCGGAATCGCTCTATCATCAACTACTGGATCGTCCAACTCTGGCAGCAACATTGATCAATCGCCTGGAACTTGGTTTGTATACATCGGAAGCGAGAGGCCCAGGCCGCTTCTGGGGTGATGACGGCGAAGGGACCAAAGGGATTGTGCAACTTGCCTACCAAGACCGCACCTCTCGGATTTACTACCTTGAAGGATCTCACGACAGCCGGTTGCTCCCGAACATCTCCGGCAAAGCCGTCGTGTTTCTGAGGATGGACTCGGTGAAAGACGCAGATGGAGTGGAAGCGATGGACAGTACCATGGTCTCGTACATGAGATTGGACAATCGCATCCTTTCCGGAGTGGTCATCTTGCTGCGCCCGATTATCGGGGGGACTATTACAAGGAAGTTGAGCAAAGGGGTGGAGACCGTCAACCGATTGAGCCGCCTGATGCGGCAACATCGCGACCGTGTTCTGGGTAAAGCGACGGACCTCCCTGCCGTTCCGGACGATGACGTGGCCTTCTTAAAACAGGCGTTGGACGATCTATCCCATTCCAGCGGCGCGATCTCATCCAGGACGACCGCACCATGACGACGTCACGCAGCTTCACGTTGCTCTGCACGGTCGGGGTGTTCTGCTTTATCAGCTACAACATGGTCCGGATGCCGGTGCTGGCGCTATTCGCTGAGTCTCTGGGGGCTAGCCCTGAACGGATTGGGCTCATCGTGTCTGTTTCCACCCTTACTGGAGTGTTTCTCAAGCTGCCATCCGGAGCGCTGTCCGACATCTATGGTCGACGGTTCCTGCTTCAGATTGGCGTAGTGGCTTTCGGGCTCCCGCCATTTCTGTACCCGTGGGTGACGGATCTCGACGCACTCACTGCCTTACGCTTCTTCCACGGACTGGCTACGGCCATCTTCGCGCCGAGTGCGCTGGCAACCGTAGCTGACCTCTACCGAGAACGGCGAGGTGCTGCGCTCGGTACCTACACGGCTTCGACGCAATCCGGTGCATTGGTCGGGCCGTTTATCGGTGGCTATCTGATCTACGTGTCGGGATTCTCCGCTGGTTTCGTCACGGCCGGCCTATTTGGCTGCATTGCCATTGCCATCTTCTACAGTCTGCGCCTCACACCGCCTCCCCCTCGTATCCAGGAGAAGGGAATGGCCCCGCTGATGGCGGAGATGTGGAAGGGCTTCAGGGTGGTCGCCAAGAATCGCAAGGTTCTCATTACCAGCTCGACCGATGCGGCCAAGATGATTGCGAATGGGGCCTTGATGGCGTTTCTCCCGCTCTATGGCGTCTCGGCGGGATTGAATCCGGGAGAAGTTGGGCTGTTGTTTACGGTTCAGGCCCTCACGTCGCTGGTTTCCAAACCGATTATGGGCCGGGTGTCCGACAGCATCGGGCGTCAGCCGCTCATCGTCATTGGCCTTGTGATCTGCGCGGCAACCTTCGTCTGCATCCCTCAGGTGTCGATGTTGTGGCTGCTCTTGCTGCTCTCAGCGGGCTTCGGATTCGGCGAAGCCGTCGTCTCCTCTTCATCGTCCGCGCTGGTCGCGGATAGTTCCGAGTTCAAGACGCTCGGGGCGGGGATGGGCATGCAAGGGACGATCGGAGACATTGGCCATGCGAGCGGGCCGCTTCTGGCAGGGGTTCTGATCGCGCACCTGAACTATGCCAACGCCTTCGCCATCATCGCCGGGTTGCAACTCGTCGCGGCGGCGGTGTTCTGGATGGCGATGAGACGAACGTAGCC
>JBDTSF010000139.1:0-3491 GCA_039931295.1 Nitrospirota bacterium
AGACGTTGCTGAACGAGTTGGATCTGGAGTGTTTTGTGAAGACGACAGGCGGAAAGGGCCTCCATGTTGTGCTGCCCCTGCGGCCCGTTCACACGTGGGACGAGGTGAAAGCCTTTTCCAAGGGGTTGGCGGATCATCTCGTGCACATGATTCCGGATCGTTTTATTGCAAATATGTCGAAGCACAAGAGGAAAGGAAAAATCTACGTGGATTATCTACGTAATGCCAAAGGGGCCACGGCGATTGCTGCCTATTCAACGCGGGCCAGGTCTGGGGCGCCGGTTTCGGTTCCACTCGCGTGGGAGGAATTGTCGGTCGATGTACGGTCGGATCATTTTACAATGGACAATGTGGTGGTACGGTTGAGCCGGCTGAAGCAAGATCCCTGGCGAGACTATGTTTCGATCAAGCAGAAGCTCACGCGGAAGATGCGCGCTTCGCTTGGCATGTCATCGTGAAAATTGAAAATGCCAATTTTTAACGCGCCGCTCATTTTGGCTAAGAGTGACAAAAATCCGAGCCGGCACTACGAAGCAAGGACGACATTGAGGAGGGATCTGTGCACACGCAAACCATCGGCGTACTCAATGAATCCGAGCTTTTTGAACCTATTCAGAAAGAAACTGACTCGTGATCGGGTCGTACCGATCATTTCGGCCAACGTTTCCTGACTGATCTTGGGAATGACCGAGTCTGGGTTATCCTCTCTTCCAAAGTGAGCCAGCAACAGCAGCGTCCGCGCCAGCCGTTTCTCCGCCGGGTTGAACAGTTGATCGATCAAGTCTTCTTGTATGCGTACGTTACGATTCACGAGATGAGACATGAACAGCTCGGAGAAAGCCGGCTCGTTTTGGAGCACGCGGCTCATGGTGGCTTTGTCGATGCGCACAATCGTGGAGGCGTCCAAGGAGGTAGCGGTTGCCGAACATACCCGCTGCCCGGCGAGACAGGCTTCGCCGAAAAAATCCCCGCCCTCCAACATCGCGACGACAGCTTCCTTGCCTTGCTGTGACACGACGGTGAGCTTGACCCACCCGTTTACGATATAGAACACGGCACTGGCCGTATCACCTTGCGCAAAGAGAATCTGCTCTTTCCGACACTGCAGAGTCGTGCTTCCGTCTCTGGCTCCTGAGAGAATGGACGTGGGGTTGAATGGAATGGCTTGTTTGCGCGCCCACGGCATCCCGTTCAGTGGTTTCAACGTCGGGGAATGAGGTCTTGCTGAAATTTCGAGGTTCATGACGGGAATTCCTTTCGAAAGTAGGAAACGAGTCAAAGTAGATTGGTGTTATCAGGCACACCCAAATAAAGGTCCCTGTATTGATCATGCCGCGGCAGCACTCATCGCTTCAGGAATAGACAGGGAGCGGTTTTGCAGAATCACCTCGTCAACCATGTCGCCACATTGAATGCAGCGGTGAGCCCAAAAGGTGCTATAGCCGCTATCGCTATCAAGATCGATACACATTTCCCGGATTATGTACCCGCTACAGCGTCTACAGCTCTGTTGAGTCGATGCTTTTGTGGTCGACCTCGTTGTGTGGGACAGCAGGGTCTTCATGTCAACCTCCTCCTTAGGGTTTGGTGTCGATGAGATAGTTCGCTTGCCTCGTACGTGCGTAACCTACCATCGCCTGATTCGATATTTCCCTGGCGTCCACCCTAGTTTGGACGAGCAACTACCCTAGGCCCCCCCCTGGTCTCCTAGAAGCTGGGCAGAGGCATAGATACTAGGGAATCGAAAAATGGTGAGGTGGGAGGGCAAGAGAAAAAATGGATGGGTGTACCTTGGAGACCAAGGTCGGAGACCGATGAACGATGATCGAAGTCAGGAGGGGTCGTAAGATCCCTGCAGAGGAACATCAAAAACCAGAGCAGTTGTCGTCTCGGGCGAAGTCTCTCTACTGACAGCAATGCCCAAGAGCGTACCGCGAGCCTGAATTCCAGCGCAACAGGTGTCCATTGTCTGTTCAAATAGAGAGGCGTGCTCGGTTTCGGGCTGCCGAGTCTCTCCGTTGATCGCCACCCTCACGCGTATGATCGATGCCGGTTCGCCTTCCATGGACAGGGTGATCAGCGAGGATAGGCCATCTCCTATAGCCTGTTGGAGAAAACTACGAGCGGCACGGTACAGAAAAGCGGTGATCGGCTCGGACAGCCTGACATCCGAAGGAACGTTCGCCACATGTACCTGATGTCTCCCCTGGCGCATATCGAGTGCAACATTTCAAGGGGACTCATGAATTGCTCTGTTCGCAGGCCGGACGGAGTCAACTCCTCAATCAATAACCGGGTATAGGCGAGCGATTCCTCCAGCAGCTGATCCACGATTGTGAGGCCGCCAGAAGCGTGTCCTCGCGAAGCTGGTCGTTGCGCTTGGTCGAGATGCAAGCGAGCCACGATGAGGAGCTGCCGCAGTCGGTCGTGGATGTCGCCCGCTAAATATGGCTGTTCCCGACTCTCGCTCAGGATCCATTCGTTCGCCAGGCGCTGAACGGCTAACTGAAGCTTTCCAGATGACGTGTTTGGATGATGTCTTGCGCGCTCATGAATGGTTTGATCTGCTCCATATTGTTTTCCCAGTGATGGAGAGCGAAGTCCCAACGCGGTAGATCACAGCGGCTCAGGATTCGACAGAGACCTAGGGAATTGCCTAGTAGGCTTAGTGATGAGATGGGGATTGAATGATGAAAAAAATAGTGGGCAAGAGCGAGCATGAGGAGAAAATTCCCATCCATTGCCGAGAATGGCAAAAGGGAGGTCGGACATGAACATCGTCGATAAGGTCGTGATTATTCCGATTTGCTGCGTGTGCGATCAAGTAAGGGACGATCAACAGACGACGAAGGAGCAGTGGATGCCCTTGACATCATTTCTGCGGTTTTACAGCATTCCACAAGATGCGTACAAGCTGACCCATGCGTATTGCCCGCGATGCATGGAGCATCTGGGGTTAAACCAACAGAAGTCTGAATAGATGGAGTCTCTGCAGGGGAAATTAAGCGGCGGATCATCAGCGCGATTGCGTTTGCCTCTGAGTGCGACTTGGATACCCTCGTGTCGCGCTGTGGAGATTTCTCTTGGGGTCAGATTTTCTTGGAGGTGGATAATATGAGCCGGACCGGAGTCATCCGTTTAACCCGATCTGTCGATGGGGGATATTGCCTGGGTCTGCCAACAGGGGCAGGCGCGGCGGAGCACATGGGTGCCCCTTCATGCTAAGCACGTACGGTCGGGAGCTGCGTATCACCCGTTTGCGCAGACGTTCAAACTGCTGCCTCACGTATGGAGCCTTTGCCGGCTCATTTACCTGAATGCAGTCACCGGGTGCCGGTCGGTCTGGACCGACTGGACGATTGATGCGCTGAACTGTCGATGCGAAGCCGCGCCCTTGATCAGACGTTCATAGACATGAACATACTGATCCGTCATCCGCTCCACGCTGAATCGTTTCTCAAAGACATTTCGGGACGCTTTTCGATCGAGGT
>JBDTSF010000140.1:0-9257 GCA_039931295.1 Nitrospirota bacterium
TTTTTGAATCGCTGGCGCAAGACCAGCGCGAGCGGGCCATCGGCGTCGTGCTGTCCGGCACGGCCAGCGACGGCACGCTGGGGCTGGAGGCGATCAAGGCCGAGGGTGGGTTCACCTTCGCGCAGGACGACTCGGCCAAGTACGACTCGATGCCGCGCAGCGCCGTGGCCGCCGGATGCGTCGATCTGGTTCTTTCGCCCGGGGACATCGCCAAAGAGCTGGTGCGCATTGCCAAGCATCCGTTCGTCGCCGGGCACCCGCTGGAACTGCCGACGCGTGCGGAGAAGGATCACGAGAACGCAATCGCGCATCAGGAAGACGACCAGCCGTTGCCATCGGGAGGACGCGGAACCCCGCTTACGGGTGGAAGGCAGGCGCGCGACGAGGCCGAGCGGGAAAAGAAGGACCCGTCGAACGGCGTGGAGGACGGCTACAAAAAAATCATGTTGCTCCTACGCAACCATAGCGGCGTCGACTTTTCGCTCTACAGATCTAGCACCATCCAGCGGCGCATCGCCCGGCGTATCGTTCTCGCCAAGCAGGACACGCTGAATGGCTACTCGCGTTTTCTCCGGGGCAATACCGAGGAACTCGACTCGCTCTTCTCCGACGTGCTCATTAGCGTCACGAGTTTCTTTCGCAACCCCGAGGTGTTCGATGTGCTCCAGCGCGACATCCTGCCCAAGCTCCTGGTGCAGCGCGGGGACGATCCGATCCGTTGCTGGGTGCTCGGCTGCTCCACCGGCCAAGAGGCCTATTCCCTCGCCATGTCGTTCGTGGAAGCGGCGCAGAAAGCGCCGCACGCGAGAAAACTCCAGATCTTCGCCACCGACATCAACGAGAAGCTCCTCGAGAAAGCTCGGCATGGACTGTATGCGAAGACGCTCGCGCAGGACATCTCGCCCGAGCGCCTGCGCCAGTTTTTCGTCGCGGAGGACGGCGGCTACCGCATCAGCAAAGCGCTGCGGGAGATGGTGGTCTTCGCGCGGCAGAACCTCATCGCCGATCCGCCCTTCTCACGCATGGATCTCATCAGTTGCCGAAATCTCCTCATCTATCTGGATCCGAGCTTGCAACAGAAGGTGATGCCCACGTTCCATTACGCGCTCAAACCCCACGGATATTTGCTGCTGGGCGCCTCGGAATCCGTCGGCGGGTTCACGAGCCTCTTCGAGCCGGTGGACCGGAAGCATAAGATCTTCTCCAAGAAGCCCGCGCCGACCCCGGGGTTTCATATGCTGGTCAGGAAAGAGCAGGCCAAGCGAGCCGCACGAGGACCTCTGCGGCCTCTTCCGATCGGGAAGGCGGGCCTGCCGGACGGAGTGGAACCGCCGGAGAATTTCCGCGGCGAACTCAACGCGCAGCGCGAGGCCGACCGGATCGCCGTCAGCCAGTTCGCTCCTCCGGGGGTGTTGATCAATGACGCTCTGCAAGTGTTGCAGTTCCGCGGGCCGACGGGGGCCTACCTGGAACCGCCGGCGGGCAAGGCGAGCTTCGACGTGCTGAAGATGGCGCGCGAAGGGCTAAGGCTGCCGCTACGTGCCGCCATCAACAAGGCCAAGCAGGGGAATAAGACCGTGCGCGCGGAGAACGTGCGGGTCAAACGCGACGGCGTGGCCCAGACAATCCATATGGCAGTGATTCCGCTGAAAAACTTGCGGGAGCGCTGTTTTTTGGTGGTGTTCGAAGAAGCGGATAAGACCGGACGCGCGGCCGCCCTCTCGCCGCCACGCCGGCGGCCGGCTGCGCCGCTTCCCAGCGCCCAACAGAAATTGCTCCGGATCGCCGAACTCGAAGCCGATCTCTCTGAAACCCGCGAGTACCTCCAGTCCATGCAGGAGCAGCACGAAGCAGCCAACGAAGAACTCCAGGGGGCCAACGAGGAAGTCCAGTCCGCCAACGAAGAATTGCAGAGCCTCAACGAGGAACTCGAGACGTCCAAAGAAGAGCTGGAGTCGGGCAACGAAGAGCTGACCACCGTCAACGAGGAGATGTCGAATCGGAACGCCGATCTCCACCGCCTCAACAACGACCTGGTCAACTTCCAGAATTCGACCAAGCTTGCCATCGTGCTAATGGGGCGCGACCTGACCGTTCGGCGGTTTAGTCCGCAGGCGGAAAAGCGGTTTGATTTGCTGGCAGCCGACGTCGGGCGGCCGATCAGCCGCATCCGGCATGCGCTCGTCTTGACCGACGGCGCGGAATCGCCGCTTGATCTAGAAGCCCTCAGCGCCAAAGTCATTGCCGACGTGCGCGAGCAGGAACGTGAGGTGCGCGATAAAGACGGCCGCTGGTATACCCTTCACATACGCCCATACCTGACGGTCGATAACAAGGTGGACGGCGCGGTGCTGGTGCTGGTGGACATCGACGCGCTCAAACGCAGCGAGCAGGCCGCTGACGTGGCGCGGGAGTTCGCCGAGAACACGCTCGAGACGGTGCGCGAGCCGCTGGTCGTGCTCGACCATCAGTTGCACGTCGCACGCGTCAATCGTGCCTTCTACCGTCACTTCCGCAGTGCGCCGGCTGAGACCGTCGGTAAGTTCATCTATGAAGTAAACAACCACCAGTGGGACATCCCGTCCCTGCGCGAGCTGCTAGATAAAATCCCGGCGCAGCGCACTTCCATCGAAGATTTCCTTGTCGAGCACGACTTCGACCATCTGGGCCGCCGCACCATGCTGCTGAATGCCCGGCTCATCGAAGACCCCCTGCACAAGACAGAACGTATTCTCTTGGCCATTGAGGACATCACCGAACGAAAACAGGCGCAGGCATCGTCGGCCAGACTCGCCGCGATCGTGGAATCGTCGGATGACGCCATCGTCGGAAAAGATTTGCGGGGAATCATCACAAGCTGGAATCGCGGTGCGGAAATACTCTTTGGCTACTCCGCTTCTGAGATGGTTGGGCAATCGATCAGGCGGCTGATTCCGCCGGAGCGCATGGGGGAGGAAGACGTCATTCTCGCCCATATCGAGCGCGGCGAAAGCATGCAACACTTTGAGACGGTGCGGCTGCATAAGGATGGCAGTTTCCTCAATGTTTCCGTGAGAGTATCCGCCATCAAAGATGTAGAGGGAAAGATCGTCGGAGCTTCGAAGGTAGCGCGCAACATTACCGACCGTAAGCTCGCCGAAGAGGCGCTGCGCGCGAGCAGGGAGCGAATGCTTCTGGCCACCGAGACGACAGGTGTGGGTATCTGGGAGTGGAATGTCCGCACCAACCAGATTCAATGGGATGCCCAGATGTTTCGGATTTACGGCATCGCACCAACCCCAGATGGGTGGGTGCCATACAGCACCTGGAGCGAGGCTGTCCTGCCCGAGGATCTATCGCGGCAGGAGGCAGTCTTGCAAAACACGGTGCATCGTATTGGGCAGAGTACGCGCACATTTCGCATTCGTCGTGTTGACGATGGCGAATCCCGCCACATTCATTCGGTGGAAATCACGCGCGCGAACGCGCAAGGCCAGGTTGAATGGGTGGTAGGGACGAATCTTGACATCACCGACCGTGAACAAGCGGAGGAAGCATTACGCGTAAGCGAGGAGCGGCTCAGGGCCTTCTCCGGTCAATTGGAGCAATTGGTGACGGACCGCACCCAGGAACTCGTGCAGTCACACGAGCGACTGAGGGCCTTGGGGAAGGAATTGAACCTCACCGAGCATCGTCAACGCAAGCGGCTGGCCGGCGAGTTGCACGATACCCTGGCGCAATGGCTCGTGATCTGTTGCCTCAACCTTGGACGTGTGCAACAGATCGGTCTCTCGCCGAAAGCCAGCCAGATTGTCAAAGAGACCGAAGAGGTGCTGGACAAGGCCTTGGACTACAGCCGCACGCTGATGACAGAATTGAGCCCGCCTGTTTTGCAGGAACATGGTTTTTCGGCGGGTCTCACGTGGCTCGGGGAACAGATGCAGCATCATGGCATGACGGTGACGGTCGATGTCGGGACAGTCGCCTATTCCTCCCTCCCTGACGATTGCGCGGTGCTCCTGTTCCAGTCGGTCCGCGAGTTGCTGATGAACGCGCTGAAACATGCCGAATCCAAAGAGGTCGCGGTTCGTCTCTTTGAAAACGACCTGAATCTTTGCATCGAAGTGCGCGACGAAGGCGTCGGCTTCGATCTTGCTGCGCCTGCTGCGAGTGCCCTTTCCATGACTTCAAAATTAGGCCTGCTCAGCATCCGTGAACGGATGCAGGCGTTGGGCGGACGGTTTGACCTGAAATCTTCTCCCGGCGCAGGAACGACGGCAACGCTCCTGCTGCCACTCAAAATCGCCGACAGTTCTGAGTTCAAAGTTCTGAGTGCTGAGTTGTCCGATCAGGTACGAAACTCAGAACCCAGAACTCAGAACTCAAAACTTCACCAGCAGGAAACGAAGATTCGCGTTCTGCTGGTAGATGACCACGCCATGGTGCGGCAGGGCTTGCGGGCGGTGTTGGAGTCCTACCCCGACGTGGAGGTGGTGGGCGAGGCCTGGAACGGGGAAGAGGCGGTGGCGCAGGCCGAACGGTTGCAGCCGACCATCGTCGTGATGGATATCAACATGCCCAAGATGAATGGAATCAAAGCGACGTCTCAGATCACGTCCCGCTTTCCGGGCATCATCGTCATCGGCTTGTCGGTGCAAACCGGGGGCGAGAACGAGGTGGCGATGAGGAACGCCGGCGCCTCGATGTTGCTCACCAAGGAGGCGGCGGTAGAAGAACTGTACAGGTCGATCCGCGAATCGCTGGATGTGAAAATCAAAGGAGACGTGTCATAGCAATGAGGAGGGCCAGCCCCGCCATACCCCTAGCGAAAGAAGCAGCGGGGGATGAACGATATCGAGCGATTCGGGATGTTTTGCATGGCCAAGAAAATGCTCCCAGACCAGACCCTCCTTGCGGAAAATGCGGAATTGCGTGTGCGACTGGAGGCGGCGGAAGAAACGCTCCGCGCCATCGGAGCCGGCGAGGTGGATGCGCTCGTGGTGGAAGGCGCCGCCGGCCCGCAGCCCTTCACCCTGCAAGGTCTCGCCGCCGGGCAGAAGTGCGCCAGCGGCGAGATGCTCGCGCAGGTCAGCGATGCAGTGATCGTCCTGGCTGCGCACGTGATGAGCGGTGATCGGGCTCAACGTTGACTGAAGAACCACCGTGAACTAGGGATTCCGCTAGGCTCCGTCCAGTTATTTGATAGGTATGTTGGCCGAACACTCGTTGACCCAGACGGTACGCCGGGTCATTGAATATTGAAGTCTCCGCATGGTTGTGTTTTCGGAGTGGCAGATCAATCGTGGTACCTGATAAGCCTCCCAACGAAGGAGTTCTCCATGCCACCTTCCATTGATCGAGCTGATATGCCCGTTTCCGAGCTGGACGTTCCCTTGGAGCGGGATGTTTTTCTCCGCATGCTGATCCGAGAATTGAGCGGCACGTTGCAGGATGTCGTTGGGATTGAGGAGGCCTCGGGGTTTATCAGCCTGGTGGGCCAGAAAATCGGCGATCAGATCGATCGCGAGTATAAACAGGCGTTGCGAGTCTCAACGTTCACCCGCGAGCAAGTGCGGGATGTATTGGTCGATTTGAAGCGGCGTATCCAAGGCGATTTCTACGTCATCGAGGAGACCGACGACAAGATCGTTCTAGGTAACCGGCGCTGTCCGTTCGGCGATAAAGTGCTGGACCGACCGGCTTTGTGCATGATGACGTCCAATGTGTTCGGTTCAATCACCGCCCAGAATCTCGGCTATTCGAAGGTGGTGTTGGAGCAGACGATTGCGCAGCACGATGCCGGTTGCCGGGTGGTCGTGTATGTGCAGCCGACGCCTGAGGCGGAAGGAGCCGAGGGGCGAGAGTATTTCAAGGGGGTATGAAGATGTCGCGAGAAATCGACTCACTTCTGAACGTATTCTCTGAACCGATTGTCGTCGTGTCTGCCGATGCGGTCATCCAGTCGGCGAACAAGGCGTTTTTCGCATTCGCCGAAACTGGGGTGGATCAGATCGCCGGTCGCTCGATCTCCCACATCATGGGAACAGATGAATCAGCATTTCGAGACATCATTGAGCGATGCTGCCGCACATCCGCTCCCCTTCCGTTTGCCACGCATCGTCGAACCTCACAAGGAGATCTCGTCCACTGCCGTGTGCGAGGCGCCCTCTTGCAGCAAGGAGACTCGAAGTCATCGACGACCGTCTGGCTCCGAATGTCCCCTCACGTCTCCGCAACTCAAGGGTTTCAGAAGTTAAATGAGGAAGTGTCCGCTCTCAAACGCGAAATTCTGGCTCGACAGAAAGCCGAAGCCGAGGTGCGAGAAAGGGAAGCCCGATATCGCGATCTCATCCAAGCGCTTCCCGGCGCCATCTACACCTGCGACGAGCGGGGCCGCGTGACGCTCTTCAACCAAGCTGCGGTCGACTTGTGGGGGCGAGAACCGGAAGTCGGCAAGGACCTGTGGTGTGGTTCGTGGAAAATCTATAGTCCCGACGGCACTCCGCTTCCATTTAGCGAATGTCCGATGGCGGTCACGTTGCGTGAAGGCCGGGCAATACGCGGCCAGGAAATTGTCATTGAGCGGCCGGACGGGACAAGGCGCCATGTGCTGCCTCATCCTGAGCCGTTGCGGAATGACGAGGGAGTGCTCGTCGGCGCCCTCAACATGCTCATCGACATCACCCACCAAAGAAATGCCGAGCAGGCCGTAGCGCATTTGGCTTCCATCGTGACGTCGTCGGCCGACTCTATCATTGGGACAGATCTGTCCGGCATCGTGACGAGTTGGAATCGCGCAGCGGAGGTATTATACGGGTATGCCGCACATGAAATAATCGGACAGCCCCTGAGCTGGATCATTCCCGCTAGCCTCCTTGACCAAGAATCCCACATCCTCGAACGGATTAAGCAGGGCGAGACGATCCAGAATTATGAAACGATTCGGCGTCGCAGGGACGGGACCGACGTCACTGTTTCGTTGACCGTGTCGCCTGTGATCGATCCTCAAAAGCGAATCATCGGAGCCTCAAAAATCGCGCGGAATATCACGGAGCAGAAACGCGTCGAGAAGGCGCTACGCCGCAGTGAACAGGATCTTTCCGACTTCTTCGATAATGCCAGCACCGGCCTGCACTGGGTGGGGCCGGATGGGATCATTATGCGAGTGAACCAGGCCGAGTTGGACCTGCTCGGATACAGCCGAGAGGAATATGTGGGCCATCACATCGCCGAATTTCACGTCGATCAGCCTTGCATTCAGGATATCCTCGGCCGGCTGTCCGGTGGTGAGACCCTGCGCGAATACCCGGCGAGAATCCGATGCAAAGACGGTTCGATCCTCAACGTACTCATCAATTCAAATGTGTTGTTCGAGGAGGGCAAGTTTATCCATACCCGCTGTTTTACCCGTGACGTGACCGAACGCAAGCGTGCTGAGGCGGCGCTACAGGAAAGCGAGGACCGGCTCCGCACGATGGCCGACAATATCTCGCAGTTCGCCTGGACGGCGGACACCACGGGCTGGATCTTTTGGTACAACCAGCGTTGGTATGAGTACACCGGTACGACGTTCGAAGAGATGAAGGGCTGGGGATGGAAGACGGTTCATCATCCCGACCATCTTGATCGTGTCGTCATAAAATGGCGGCACGCGTATACCACCGGCGAGCCGTGGGAAGACACATTTCCGCTACGCGCACATGATGGAACGTACCGCTGGTTTCTCTCGCGAGCGTTGCCCATTCGGGATGCAGAGGGTCGAATTACTCGGTGGTTCGGCACCAACACGGACATCACCGAACTGCGTGAGGCGCAAAATTCTCTGCTCGTAAGCGAGGATCGGCTGAAGAAACAGACGGCAGCGCTGGCCGAAGCGAACAAAGAGCTGGAAGGGTTTTCCTATTCGGTCTCGCACGACCTGCGGGCGCCGCTGCGCACGATCGACGCTTTCAGCCGCATCGTGGAAGAAGATCATGGCCCTCAGATGAATGCCGATGCGCAACGCTGCTTGACCATTGTCCGCAGGGCTGCCGCGCAGGCGGGCGAGTTGATCGACGATCTGCTGGAGTTTTCGAGACTGGGTCGGCAGGCCATGGGTCTCCATTCGGTCAAGATGGGGGACCTGGCGCGTGAGGTGGCGGACGAATTGAAAATCATACGGGAAGGCCGGAGGATCGATGTGACTATAAGCGATATGCCCTCCTGCCAGGGCGACCGCCGGCTGTTGAAACTCGTCTGGACCAATTTGCTCACGAACGCCATCAAGTACACCATGCATCGGGATGAAGCCAGGGTCGAAGTCGGGTGGATGCCGGACGACGCGAGCGCGGAGGTGGTGACGTACTTTGTCAAGGACGACGGTGTGGGGTTCGACATGAAATACGTGCACAAGCTGTTCAATGTGTTTCAACGGTTGCATCGGAAAGAGGATTTCGAGGGGACCGGCGTCGGACTGGCTATCGTTCATCGCATTGTCCTCCGCCACGGAGGGCGGGTATGGGCCGAAGGCAAGGTAGACGGGGGCGCCACGTTCTTTTTTTCCCTGCGAAAGGCCACGGCATGATGAACGGGACGGAGATTTTATTGATCGAAGACAATCCCGACGATGTGGAAATCACATTGCGGGCGTTTCAAAAATATCATTTAGCGAACAAGATTCATGTGGTGCGGGACGGTGAGGAGGCGTTGGAATGCCTCTTCAGCACCGGGCGGTATGCCGAGCGATCGGCCTGCTTGAACACCCGCTTGATTCTGCTCGACCTGAAGCTCCCCAAGGTCGACGGCCTTGAGGTCCTCCAGCGATGTAAATCGGACCCGCGCACCAAGAACATCCCGGTCGTGGTGTTGACATCATCTAGGGAAGAACGCGATCTGATCGAGACTTACAATCTCGGCGTGAACAGCTATGTCGTCAAGCCTGTCGACTTTTCCCAATTCACCGAAGCGGTTCGGCAGCTTGGTCTGTATTGGATCGTGCTGAATCAGCTGCCGTCTGAATTGTATTCTGAGGGGAAGGACTAGACACATGGACAATTTGCGCATCTTGTTTGTCGAAGACAATCCGTTGGATACCGAATTGGCCGTCCGGGAATTGCAGAAAAGCGGCTTCGACATGAAGTGGCAGCGGGTCGAGACGCACTCGGACTTCATGAGCCGCATGACCCAGGATCCTCCGGACATTATTATTTCAGACGATGCCATGCCGCAATTCAGTGCTGGTGACGCACTAAAGTGTTTGCGAGAAAGCAGACTAACGATTCCCTTCATCGTGCTGTCGC
>JBDTSF010000141.1:0-2841 GCA_039931295.1 Nitrospirota bacterium
TATGAACAGGCAGAACCTGTCCAATTAAGCGGAGCCACCTCTCTCCCGCCCGGATTCATCCACCTCATTGCTCGAAGGTTTTCGTATCGCTTGCCGTTTTTGTTTCCGAGTCTGTGTACCGCTATGCCGACCATTTCGGGTCGTTAGCAGATTCCTGAATTCATCGAGATGTTTCGTAACAAACTCTTCGCTGCCCTCAAGCTCAAAGGAATCGTCACCCAGGGCAATTCGTATTTTTGTGTTATTCACAGCTACCCCCTAATATCATGTGCGCCACGGTGTCTCTTATGCCGCTAACACCAGAACTAATCCGCCGACCACCGACTCAACAAGCGACCGCGAGCCGCCCCGCTGGCTCCGGTCGGGTTGAGTGACGGGTTAGTCGGCATCTGCGGGTTCGATGAGGCTATAGTCACAGACCCCACAGCGCCGGATAGTGTGGACATATTTCCCCTTGGGAGACCTCGCCTCCCCCACCTTGTGAAGAGTCTGATTACTGCAGTTGGGGCACTTGTTTCCTTTGCCCTTTCCGACTCCGGCCACAGCTTTCTGCCAAGACCAACCCACTGCCTGACACGAGCTGCAGACGCTGAGACTGCCTTCGTCATGAAACGTTGACTCGTTACAGTGTGGACACCAAGCTCCCTTCGCCATATCACCTCCTGCAGGCTAACAATCTTTGGACAGACTGTATAATCCGGTTACGGCAGGCTGTCCACTTCTGCCTAAATCGGCGGATAAGCACCGATTGCCCGCCCTAACCCATTGGGGCATGACAAGTTCTGCTTCAATGCCGCTTTCAGGTCGTCGGCTTATGCAGTCTGTATAAGACGGTTCACAGGCCATCGATCGGACGCCTCACCCCGTGGCCACCTTTGTTCAACACGTGCGTGCACATTAGTCAGCCAGCCGTTTGAGCATTGGCCCATATTGCTTGCGAAGACCTTTGATCACGGCCTTGATTCTTTCAGAGCCGACTCCAACTTTCATTTTCCGCTTCTGGACCTTGCGTTTCATGGAATCATGATAGCGCAACCAAGACTCGAAGACAAAATAGCGACTACACCTTCCCTAAGCGCACTGGCCCGTAAGTCTGGCGGGCTTGCTGGAGTTCTTTCACGTGCTTGCGGAAGGCTGGGCCGAATTTGGAGGCGAGGACGGCTTTTCTGTGGGGCGCGATGTTATGTTCGACCTGCTGGATCGCTTTTTCCAACTGTTTGACCAGCCGTTGGCCTGACCCGGTGAGCCACTTGAGATGCCAGCTGGCGTACTCCAAGTCTTGGATGGAATAGCGGACAGACTCCACCTCCTCAAGGCACCGGAACCTGGCTCGCTGCAAATCACGCTGGGTCAACCCTGCCTTTTTCCATCGAGTTGTTCCACCCACCCCCGATGCCCAGGTTGAGAGCCGCTCGAATAGCATCGCTCCCATCGTAAAGGTAAAGGTTGCGTGGAGAATGCCTCGCAGCGGGCGGAGGCTGCTTCGCCAGGGAGAGTAGAAAATCTGCTGATTATGGTCACCGTGATACATCACATGCTTACGGAGCAGAAGATTCAAATGGTGATGGCTATTCTCATGGATCACATCATCGATCAGATCGAGATTGTCCCGGTCGAAACAGTTGATGAAAGACAGCCCGGGCCGATGGCGATAGCTGAAGCTGACGACGCCTTTGGCCTTGAGCGGGATCATCCTGGTGGTCAGCAGTGCGAGAACTTCGTGTCCTTCCGGCCAGGCCTCTTGAATGGTCGCCCAGGCCCGGCTGATTCGTGCAACCTGATCAGTTGTCGTGCCGGCAACCGAACGAGGCAGACGATCTTTTCCATAGACGAGCGTTGGCCCGGCAGTGATGGCGCCTGAACGAGTCTCGATTGCGACGACTGGCGGTCGGTACGTCCGGCTCCACTCCAATCGGTTACCTTGCCTCATGCATAGGGCCGTCACTGTTCTGCCGATCTTCAAAGACAGGCCGTGCGGCTCGACCAGAATAGTGGCATGTCCGGCTGATTGTTTCAGGGCGCGCTTCACCGAAGGAGAGGCTTCATACATATCACCTTCTATCCCTAGGGCCATCGTTCCGAACAGCTCTGCCCGTTCGAGGTTGTGACCGAGATGCGCCTCTATAGTCCAGGACGGAACCTTACGAGAAGCACACCACAACATCGGAAGTCCCGGCACAAGGCAGAGCGATTCCTGTGTCAGCTCCTGCGCGAGACGGACGCACAGTTCGTTGAGTCTCCGTTCGAGTCCCGAGGCTTGTGAGACCCCACGCGGAAACAGATCGTCCAGATAACTGTTCTCAAAAAACTTCTCTTCGCACTCAGCATATAACTCCGCCGCAAACTCACGGGGACTCTGTTCATCACGGACTTGTTTCAGCAGATCGATGAAGTACACCAGGTCGTTCAACGCTTCGATCCAGCCAACGACTTTCCAGTGAGCATACCCATCCCGTTCGAGTGCTTGGCTGAGGAACCGAAAGTAGGATACGGGTAAGGCGAACGATTTGGCGACATCGACATATTGGCTTTCCAAATCCAGGCAGAGATCACTCAGCAGTCGCTTCATCGACAGACAAAACTCTTCTTGAAGACGAACCAGCAACGGCACATCGAGCAGCGGCATGGAGAACGCATACTCCGAGATGGAAGAAAGTGTCAGACTGTACCGGAGGAAGAGGAGCGCTGCAAGAAGAAGCTAAGGGGTGAAGTAGTCGCGGGGTCTTAGCGGGTGAGAATGCCTATTTTTCTTGGTGTCCGAAAAGTTTGCTTCGGCAGGTAGCCCCGTTCATCAAGGCGCAGTTCTTTGACATGCTGCATCACGTGATAAGCGAGATCAAC
>JBDTSF010000142.1:0-2641 GCA_039931295.1 Nitrospirota bacterium
TATTACAAGATGCGACGCGATTACTGATGCCCCCACTAACTTTGCGCGCTGCCTGATTGACGAAGATGGCCGTCTAGCGTTGCTTGATGCGCCGTTTGACCATTCACTGGTCATCTCGACCCCCACGCAAGGGACGCTCTTCGCTGCATGATCTTGGACAGCAGGAGGGGGAACCTCATTTGAAAACTGGATCAACGCTGTCTATACAGCGCAATTCACCCGGGGAGGATGCTGACAGGCAGATTATTTTGGACAGCAGTGGGTAGTCCATTTTACTCTGGTCCTCGGTCTCTCATTCCCGCGTGACAGAGGTATCAATCTCCCAAACCGGTCTCGAATCTGATCTTCTTGGCCCACTTCGGGTAATCGATGAGCGGATTGCGGTTGCCCTGTCGGTGGAAGATGGCTTGGTTGCGATGCCGCTCATAGTCATCTACCGGGAATGCCTGGTGCCATTGGAGCAGCGTGGCAATGCGATCTTGGGTGTACTCCTTTGCCGTGGCATTGATCTCGCCGGGATAGCGGAGCAGGAAGTAGAGTGTCGCACGTGCGACGACACCCTTGCCTCCGCTGGGTTCGAATTTGTTCTCTTCCCGCTTGCCGCATTCGTTTCGCGTGACCTCTTCAAAGTCCGGGAAGTCGAAGTAGGGCGTATTGCCGCGGAAGCTGTTGCATCCCGATTCGCAGGAGAAGAGGTGATGAAGGTCTCCGCGCATCGGCTCCTTTTTCCCAAACCAGGACTGGGGCACCACGTGTTCGCAGTTATACGGTAGCGCCGCCTCCAAGAGGTCCAGCTCCTGACCGAATTGCGAGGCCGTCATGGTGGATTCTCGCAGCGCCAGCTCCCTCATTCGCAGACCACGTTCCTGATCGATCCTGAAGTCCTCCCGGATCAACTCTTCCGGGTCAAACTCCATCCCTGAGTAGATACTTCGTAGTTTGCGATTCGGGCGAAGATCAATCCATGGATAAAGTTCCTTGCTCGGCTTGTACACGGGTTTTGTCGCATGAGTGCGTCTGACCAAATCGGAGAGCTTGTTGAACAGTTCGTCCGGTGACAGTGAGGAAGAAAGGTCCGCGTAATAGGATTTTTTATCTTTTGCGTCGACCTTCTTGTCATAGTAGGGCCGGGTCCGTGCTTGCCGCGCCTCCTCCAGATAGGCTCGGAGTTCTTCATCCAGCGTCGTACTCGGGGCGGGGAGTGACGGTTCAGTGGAAGGCTGAGTCGGCTTGGCGTGACCGGTTGCAGCTGGTTGGGAGAAGTCTTGTATGAATCCGGCGCCGCCCAGCTGAACGCTGATGCTTAGCGGGATGGTCCATGTGGCTACCCCTTCACTAATGTGCGGTGCGCCAAGTGATGGCGAAACGCGCGGCGGTCCGAGCGCCCCTCCCACCGACATGTTTGAGGTTGGGGCGGACATCGTTGGTATTACCTCGAACATTTGGTCTCTCAATCGATGGCCCAGGCCGCCCAGCGACTGGTTCTTGATATGCTTCACGATGCGACTGACTCGGATTCCCTCGTTGGCAATCCAGTTGATGGCTCCATCATCCATGTCCGTCGTCCAGAGCGTATTATTCCGGGTCAGGATCCGACCCTGGTCGTCTCGTTTCGGCACACCCGAATGGTGGAGCCCCACCACTTCCCACTGGTCATTGAACAATGGCGACCCCGACGAACCCGGAGCCGTATCCGTGTGATAGTGAATAAAATTTTCCAGCATGTCGATAATTTGGTTCTCACGCAGGGCAATCTGCTTAGGGAGCCCGTTCGAATGTTGCACAATCGTGACATACTCGCCATTGATCACCTTGCCTTCGTCTTCGATCAGGCGAAGCCAGCCGAACTCCTCGATCCCGTGCCCCTCCACCGATCGTTCGACCACCGCGATGAGCGAAAAATCCAGAGGCTTGCTGGTAAGAAAGAAGCTCTCAGGGTCAAGTGCAAACGTCACAGTGGGCTGGGCATTTCCCTCGGGGTCGTCCTGGAAGTTGAAGACGACGCGGGCTTCACGTCCCGCCTCTGCATTCTCCAGCACATGGTTGTTCGTGAGCAATAGTCGTGGTGAGACCATGAAGCCGGTCCCCGATCCGATGTGCCGGCCATTCTGAAAGAGGCGGACGCAGCCCACGGCACGACTCGCCCGTAGGCCTAGATCCATATATGAAATGCCCAAGAGATCGTTGCTCCCGATAATTCGCTCAAAGAGGATGTTGCTGAGGTTTTGGCCGGGGATGATACCTGGCGGTGGGAGCGTCCTGATCGCTGGTATCTGCTCCCGCCACGGCGCATCGCTCTCCCGTCTTGAGGGACTGGCCGCTCGGCCTTTGGCCCCGCGACGTTTGCCCAGTTCAACCACCGCCTGGGAAATATCTGCTGCAGCTATGCCGCGACGTGTGGATGCAATAGTCTCCACCACGCGCTCGTTGATCCCCAGGCGCCTCAACCGAGCCCGTACTCGGTCCGGCCTATCTGCTTGCAGAATATGTCCCGCTCGAATTGCTTGAACGCCTTTTTCTCGTTCGGTCCGGCGTTCCGTGTAACGCTGTTCGGTCTCGGTGAGCATCTGATCTTCATGAACCATAGTCTCTCCTTAAAGAGCAGGGGCCGCCTGCACGCAACACTCATGCTCGCCCCTGT
>JBDTSF010000143.1:0-6232 GCA_039931295.1 Nitrospirota bacterium
CTGATGGCGTCACTTGTTGAGCCGGTTTCCCATCCGACCGACGCAGTAACCGGGTTGCGTGCACGGCCGCTGTTTCGAGCACAAACCGGGGATGCGCGCTCAGCCTCAGCGAGTCCTCCGCTTGCGTGAAGATTGCCAATAATTCCTGCAGGAGTTCGGGTGAAAATGAGCGCGCGTCAGCGGCCATCTGCGTGAGATCTTCCGCAGATGCCTCAATCAACCCCTGCCACTCTTGGGATGAAGGCACGACCGACACCACCAGCATGTTGCGCACATACTCGACGATCTCTGCACAGTAGGTTCGCAGATCATGCCCTTGGTCCAACAATTGTGCCAGCACACGTAATGCCGCGGCACTCTCCTGAGCCGTGATCGCCTGAATCATAGCGCGAACGAGCTCCTGTGGAACCGCTCCCAGCAGGGTCTCCAGATCCGCATGCACGATGGTCTTGCCGCCAAACGCCACGGCTTGGTCGAGCAGGCTTAACCCGTCACGCATACTGCCCTCGCTGGCCCTAGCCAACGCCATCAGGCTCCGCTCTTCGATGACGATCTGGTCCTGTTCAACCACATGGCGCAGCCGCTCGACGATCTCGATTCGCGCAATCCGGCGGAAGTTGTAATGCTGGCAGCGGGAGAGAATCGTGGCCGGAATTTTGTGAATTTCCGTGGTGGCGAAAATAAAGACGACGTGAGGCGGCGGCTCTTCCAGCGTCTTCAACAGCGCGTTGAACGCTGAGTTCGACAACATGTGAACTTCGTCGATGATGTAGACTCTGTACTTCCCACGAAACGCGGCGAACTTGACGTTCTCGCGGATCTCGCGCACATCGTCTACGCTTGTGTTGGACGCCCCGTCGATCTCCATGACATCAACAGAGGTCCCCTGCGCAATTTCAAGGCAATTCGAACACACGCCGCAAGGCGTACCGGTCGATCCACGTTCGCAATTGAGTGCCTTGGCGAGAATTCTTGCAACCGTGGTTTTCCCCACGCCACGGGTTCCTGAGAAGAGATAGGCTTGGGCAATGCGTTTCGTGGTAATGGAATTGACCAGCGTCTGGACAACATGGGGCTGTCCGATCACATCATCGAATGTCCCAGGACGATATTTTCTGGCAGAGACTTGGTAATCCACCGTCGCGACGCTCCGGGCTCTGAATGCTGAACTCTGGATTCTGAGTGTTGGGTTATGGTTCTCAGTCAAAAGGAGTTCAGTTTCCGTTCAACTCAGTACCCATAACTCAATACTCCCCGCTTCGAGGGAAAGCGGGGCCAGGTGATCCTGCGGCACACAGAACTGACCGCTTACCGTTGCTTCCTTCCGGACCTGGCGGGGTTCACAGGGTTCAGTTGCACAGGGCCCAGCCCCTTACCTCGAAGTTAAAAGTAAAAAGGGGAAACTAGGGAATACGTATGACTGACACTTCTACCTTTTAACTTCTTAATTTTACCTTGCCTTGGTATGGCGGAGAGGGTGGGCATTCGAAGTCGCGTTCACTGAAACTGCTCGCGCTCCTACAGAGGGGGCCAGCCCCCTCGTAAGCTCCCCACGCGGGGGACACATCCCCCGCGATCCCTCTGTTCGAATCCCACCCTCAAGGCCTTCATTCTCACACTCTTGCACCTTACGCTTCACGCCTCACGTTTCACATCTTCAGTTGGCGGAGAGGGTGGGATTCGAACCCACGGTCCCATTGCTGGGACGCATGCTTTCCAAGCATGTCGATTCGACCACTCTCGCACCTCTCCATACCGATTTTCGCGAGGCGGCATCTTAGCATGCGGTATGATGACCGGCAAGTTGGCGGTAGTGGGTCAGTTTGAGTTCGGTTATGCCCACGCATGTAAATGTCACAATGGCTTTTTATGTTCACAGGCTCAATTGAAAGCTGTTCAGTTTTGATCATTATACGTTTGGCGAAAATGCTAGGGTCCTATTCCAAATCGACCCACTACCGTGAGTTCACTTCACAATGAGGGAGAGGAATATGAAATACCGCTCTTATACATCCATCATGATCATGACGGCATTCTTAATGGGGTTTGGGGTGGGTGGCCTGTCTCTGCACTATGCCTCCGCCCAAGGGATGTTTGGGCTCTCGACGTCGGTGAGCCAGCTCGGGAGTGCGTTGGTGGAAATGCAAAAGAATGTCGACGACCTTCAGAAGAATATGGGGACAATCAAACAGGTCAAGGATCAACTGACCAACCTGTCACCACAAGGTGGAGGAATCCCAGGAGGAGACAAGCTGAAAAAAGGTAGCGATTCATTGAAAGACATGGTGCCGAAGTTTTGAGTTGCGTGCCTGCGGTTCCATCCTGGCCTGCAGGCAGAAACAGCGACGGGTATTCAGCACACCTGCCGAAATGTCACACGGCATATTTCCTCACATCATTGCGCCACATGTGAGGCTCGCATCGCTCACATCCGTATGAATCCTAAATGTTTATGGTTGCCACCCTAAGTAGATTGAGCTATTCAGTCACGGATATATTAGGGCTGAATGACCCTACCGCTCTCGACGTATCAAAAAATGGGCGCTGGAATCATGGGCATTCACTCATCTTCATAAGGAGGGTTTGATGAAGAAGGTTCTCCGTGGTTTCGCACTCGCACTGGTTGGGTGTGTGATGGGAGGGGGCTTGTTCACGGACGTCCATGCTCAAGTTGCTCTTCCAGCCACACCTGCCGCACCGGCCACTCTTGATGTCGTGACGTTGAAAAACGGCAGCATCATTTACGGAGAAGTCATCGAAATGGCCGGCGGGGTATTGCAAATCAAGACGCCTGCCAGCCCCGACAATTTACTGAAAGTAAATTGGAGCGACGTGTCCAAACTGTCTGTGAATCACCCGATTCCCTTCCATCTCAAGGAAGGGTCTGTCATTATGGGGACCGCCACAGCCGGACCCAATGGGACATTGAATGTGCAGGCGGAACCCTTGAAAGGCACGATGGAAGTCCCGATGGACTCCGTGACCTCCATGAATCCCATCATTCAACCCCCGGTCATCTACTCAGGCAGTGTCGTGGGTGCCTACTCCCAAACGACAGGAAACAGCCACTTGCGCACGGCCAGCTTGCTTGGAGATTTTGTGGCGCGGAGCGAACAGCTCCGGCTCACCATTAACGGTCGTTACGTCTACGGCGAGAACGACAATACCCTTGTGGCTCGCAATGCACGAGGGACGATCAAGCTCGACTTCTTTATTACCCAACGGTTCTACTGGTTTGCCTCGGCCTACTTCGAAAACGATCTCTTCCAAGACCTGAAGATGCGAACCGCACTCGCGAGCGGACCCGGCTATCAATTCATCGATCGGGGAGACTACTCGGGCATCCTCAAAGATATGACGTTCTACGCCGAATCCGGTATCGCCTACTTCAATGAAGACTTCCGAGTGGCAGACGACAAATCGAGTATTCGCGCTCGTATATCCATGAAGTTAAACTGGCCGCTCTGGGACGATCGCGTGACGCTGTTTCATTACGACGAAATTTTCCCCTCGCTCCAGAATACGTCGGACTTCTTCCTCACAATGGATAACGGCGTGCGGTTTAAGATTTGGAACGGATTTGCGAGTGGCTTTCAAGTGACTACGCGATATAACAACAATCCGGCACGTGGCACCGGAGATACGGACAACTTGTACCTTGCGACCCTTGGATACAACTTCGATACCACCAGAAAACGATAATCCAGGCTGTAGCCAATGCAATACACCCTCTATCCTCAAAGGAGGACCTATGCTGAAAGAGTTTAAAGAGTTCGCCATGAAGGGCAACGTGCTCGACATGGCAATTGGTGTCATTATGGGCGCCGCGTTCGGGAAAATCGTCTCCTCGCTGGTCAGCGACGTCCTGATGCCGCCGATCGGCTTGCTGACGGGCGGAGTCGATTTTTCGAGTCTCTTCATCAATCTGTCTGGGACTGCACAGCCATCCCTTGCCGCAGCGAAAGCAGCGGGAACCCCTACCATCAATTACGGGGTCTTCCTTCAGTCCACGTTCGACTTCATCATCATCGCGTTTGTGATCTTCATGTTTGTCAAGCAGATGAACCGGTTCAAGAGAGAAGCGCCTGTGGCGCCTCCGCCACCACCGCCAGGGCCGACCAACGAAGAGAAATTATTGATGGAAATCCGCGACGCGCTGAAAGGCCGTCACTAGCAGTTTGCGGCAAAATGCAGTTCTTCTGCGATACGATGCGGAGATACATACAACAAACGATTATAGTCGCTACATAATCAGCAGCGTGCTCAAAAGGCCGTCCAGCAAGGCCGCAGCGAGTGAAGACCGGAGGAGGTATCCACCCCAGTTCGTGGAGTCGTTCGCCTGTACAATGGATCTTGGCGAACGGAAAAGCCCCTCCAGAGATTCCGATCTCCGAGAATCTCTTCGGCACGTTGAGGATCTGAACGATGCGAGACGAAGCTGGCGGACTTTTTTCAGCACTCTGCTAGGAGCCACGCGATTTCCCACGATGCGGGAGTGGGAAAAACTCACACGCCAGATGACCCGTGCGACCTAGAAGGAGGAAATCATCATGCAGGTATTCAAAACCACCATCCTAGCGACAAGCGTGCTTGCTCTGGCAGGCTGTGCGAGCTGGGACAAGAGTCCCATTTGTAACTCCAGTCACCAATGGGTGGCGTGGTCTGACGTCCGTTGCAATCCGCCGATAGATACGACCGACCACGCCGCCATTGAAGCCGCCGCCCGTCTCGCGGCTCTTGAAAAAGAACGTCAACGGCTGGCCGACGAACTGGCCGCGGCAAAGAAACAGAACGGCGCCTTGAGTAGCCGTGGAAGCGATCTGGAACGGCAGCTCGCCGACCGCGATCGGGAGATTGCGTCGCTTCGCTCAGGAGCCGGGGATTCTGCCATGCTGGGCAGCCAGCTCTCTGCGACAAAGAGCGATAAAGACAAGTTAGCAGCAGATCTCGAAGCTGCCAGCAAACGCAACGCTGATCTCGAAGCGCAATTGGCCGATCGCGATAAAGAACTGGCCGGTCTTCGCGGCGACCTCTCTGCAGAAATGGCAAAGCTGAAGGAAGCACAGCGCGGGTTGATTCGAGCCCTCAAACCACAGATTGACGAAAAGAATATCACCGTCGATCTCAACAACGAGCGATTGCTCATCAACTTGGCCTCCGGCTACCTGTTCGGTTCCGGTGAAGACCAGCTCAAGCCGGCCGGAGCCGACGCGCTCAAACAGGTCGGTGGCATCCTCAAAGACTTCCCGGAATACAAGGTTCATGTCGAGGGCCATACCGATAACCGACTGATCAAAGGCGCGCTGAAAAAGAAGTTCCCGTCGAACAAGGAATTGTCTGAAGCACGCGCGGCTAACGCGGTGCAGGCCTTGGCGGACGGTGGACTCTCCAGTGCGCATGCCATGGGAGCAGCCGACACCAAGCCAGTGATGCCGAACACCACCGATGCGGGGCGAGCGAAGAACCGCCGCGTTGAAGTCAGCGTCACCAAGTAGCGGCTCGATACGCCGGAGGAGGTCGCGACATGTTCGCGGCCTCTCTTAAGCTCATCGGTGATATCACGGAGGCATGCGATGAAAACGAGAATGACCCTAGCCTGCGCGGCCTTATTAGTGTTTGTATTCGGTCTCACAGCTTCAGCATGGGCTGTTGACCTGGATGCCATGAAGAAAAAGGCGGAAACCGTGAAAGGTCAAGCCCAGAACGTAAAGAAAGAGGGCGGTGAGACGACACAAAGCGCCAAGGATATGAAAACGCAGGATGCCATGAAAAACGCGGGAGAAACGAAGACTGAGGGGATGAAGCTCAAAGATGCCGCCACGGGCAAGTAGTGTTTGGGATGGAATCCTTGCAATCCAGAAGGGAGAGACCATGATGCAGGCATATAAAACCGTCATCCTTGCAACAAGCGTGGTGGCTCTGGCAGGCTGCGCGAATTGGGATAAAAGCCCAATTTGCACGGACAAGCACGGATGGCTCGCTTGGTCTGACGTCCGGTGCAATGCCGACAATGCACCGAAGGCGATGGACGACAATGCTGCCCGTCTCGCGGCTCTCGAAAAAGAACGTCAACGGTTGGCCGACGAACTGGCCGCTGCACAGAGACAGAACGGCGCACTCAGCAGCCGCGTGACCGATCTAGAAGGGCAAGTGAATCAGAGCAAAGGCGGCCTGGCCAAGGCTGAGAAGGACCTCCTGAAAGCGCTGCAACCTGAAATTTCCAAGGGCACGG
>JBDTSF010000144.1:0-5006 GCA_039931295.1 Nitrospirota bacterium
TCGATCACGAGATCCCGCACTCCTCGCCGGAAGAGAGGAAAATCATCAACCACCAGAACTTTTAACATGGGATACCTCCCATGAATTCAGGTTCAAGATAGGCGTCGGGGCAGACATGCAGTGACGGTCGTGCCCTTTCCAGGATGGCCCTGGATCGTGATCTCTCCACCGAACAGCGCGACGCGCTCCTTCATCCCGATCAACCCCAGCGACTGGCGGTTCGAGAGCTTCGTTTCGGGAATCCCCACACCGTTGTCGGCCACCACCAGCTGCAGAAAGTTGCTTCGCGACTCTAACTTAATCGTCACCGCCGTGGCCTGGGCATGCCGCGCCGTGTTGGTGAGAGCTTCCTGGCAGATACGGAAGAGCGCCGTGGCCCGCTCCGGTTCCATCGCGATATCATCCGCGCTGGTCACACAGATGCAGGGAATACCGGTGCGCTTCTGAAAATCCTGGCATTGCCACTCAACGGCCGCGACTAATCCCAGGTCGTCCAAGATGGCCGGACGTAGTTCCGTCACCAGTCGTTGCACTGAGGCAATGGTCGTATCGATCTGTTCGACCATCGACCGGATCTTGTCCCCCGCTTTCTTGCAAGCTCCGGCTCCGGCCCCCTCGCTCACCATCGTATGCAGACGTGAGAGATCGATTTTGAGGCACGTAAGCCCGACCCCAAATTCATCATGCAGCTCGCGGGCAATGCGGGTGCGTTCTTCTTCCTGCACCTTTGTGAGTCGCCCGCTTAACGTGCGGACTTCGTCGAGCGTGGCGCGCAATCGTGCTTCCGCCAGTTTACGCTCCGTAATATGTTCCACCATTCCCTCGTATCCGACCAGCACCCCGGCCGGATCGCGCCGAGTCCGCACGTTTTCGGAAATCCAAATAAAGCTGCCGTCCTTTCGGTACACCAGCGCCTCGAAGCCGGTCACTTCCTCTTGTTGCTGCATCAGGCGAACAAACTCATCCCGCCGTTCAGGGTCCACGTACAGCTGGCTGGCGATATTCGTGATTGCGGCGATCAGGTCTTCCGGCGAGTCGTACCCATACATGCGGGCGAGCGCCGGATTGACGGCGACATACTTCCCGTCGCGCGTGGTCTGAAAGATCCCTTCAACGGCGTTCTCGAAAATACTACGATATTGTTCCTCGCTTTCCTTCCGTGCCTCTTCCGCTCGTTTTCGATTCGTGATGTCTTCGGAGATGCCCAATAGGTATTGCGGTTCACCCTTCTCGCCATAAATGGGGATCTTCCTGGTATGGAGGATGCGCAGACCCTGATGTTTCGTCTCGATCGGTTCCTCCGGAATGTCCAGCAGACTGCGGGCATTCAAGACCTGTCGGTCTTTTGAGGTGAAGAAGTCCGCTTCCTCTTTCGGGAAAAGGTCATAGTCGCTCTTGCCGATCAGGGCTTCGCGGGAGTGGCCCAGCAGAGCTTCTCCAGCTTTGTTGAAGCGGACGAATTTCAGATCCTTTGCATCCTTCACAAAGATCATGCTGGGCAGGTTCTCCACCACGGACGTGATGAACGCCTCAGATCGCCGAAGTTCTTCCTCAGCCCGCTTGCGTTCGGTGATGTCGCGCACGAACGCACAGTGGTATTCCTTCCCTTCGTGGGACAGATAATTGACACTTACCTCGATAGGGATCAGCCGGCCATCCTTGGCCCGATGGGTCGTCTCAAACTCCATGGTCCCGCACCGCTTGGTTTCTGCCCAAAACCCTGGCCACATGTCCGTCTGAAAGTCGGGATTCAGATCATGAACGGTCATGGCGCACAACTCTTCTTTCGAATAGCCCAGCATGACGCTGGCCGCCTCGTTCACATCCAAGACCTTGGCCTGTGGATCGATCCAGTACACGGCGTCAGCCGCTCGCTCCACCGAGAATTTCGCCAGCCGCAAGGCCTCCTCCGCCCGTTTACGTTCGGTAATGTCATGCGCCAGATAGATCAGGCAGGGAGTGGACCCGAGTTGGATCGAATCGACGGAGACCATGAGCGAGCGAATCTCTCCGGACTTGGTCCGGAGCAGCCCTTCCTGATTGTGCAGGTAGCCCTGTTTCCGAATTTCCCGAAGCACAGTCGCGCGTTCCAATGGATCGGCCCACAGCCCCAATTCTAAGGTCGTACGACCGATCACTTCCTCTCGCTGGTACCCTGTCAACCGGCTAAATCCATCATTCACAATACAAAACCGGCCTTCCGCCACGGTACTGATCCCGACAGCGGAGGGAGTCCAATTGAACAGGGCTTGAAAGTGTTGTTGCGACTGGGTCAGGTCCTCGATGAGCCGGTCTTGCTTTTGCTCTACCCGCTTGCGCTCGGTAATGTCGCGGGCCACCGCCTGAAATCCGACGACTGTGCCGTCTTCTTGCAGAACTTGCACATGCTGCCCAATCCAGACTTCGCTCCCGTCCTTGGCAATGGCTGGAAATTCATAATACGTGCTCAATCGTTTGCGGACGAACTGGTGCCTGTAGAACCGTTCGGCGGCCTGTTGTTGATCGGAGCGAATCAACTCGATGAACCGGAGACCCAGCAGTTCCTGCTCGGAGTATTTCATGATGCGTGTGGCCGTCGGATTCACGAAGGTAAACCGTCCCATGACGTCGGTCCTGTAAATGATGTCACTCGCCTGCGTCACCAACAAACGGTGGCGTTCTTCGCTTTCCCGTAGCGCCTCTTCAGCTCGCTTCCGTTGGAGCGCATGGTGAGTCACGGTCTGCTCGTGCACGACCAGCAGCTGCTCGAGCGCCTCGGCCCGCGCCTGCCACTGCTCCGGCTGACGCTCCACTGGGTTGATCGAACGTTTCGATCCGCTTCCATCGAAGGGCAATAGAGCCAATTTGACGCTCATCGCCAGCGGCTTGAACAGTTCTGCCGTCTCGCGGGAGATCTTCTGCTTCGAGAACAGGATGACCGTGAAGAACTCGTTGGATGGAAACACTCCGCCGAACCCCAGGACCGATTCGATACCGAGGGGAATAACAAATTCCTCTTGTGCCGGCACAAAGGGACTGCCCTTGGCCTCTGCCACATGAAAGACATTGAGTGTGCGTTCGATCCAATCGACGGGTCGGTCCGAGTTGTGTGATGTCTTCGATGTGACATCCACGCCAAGTTGTTGCAAGAGTTGCGACACCATGGGGAACTGGGAAACGACCTGTTTATCGGCCAATGGAATTGATCGGTAACGCCGGGAACGATGTCGCTCATTCCACTCAGGCCGCTCTCCAGCGGTCCCGAACAACGTCAGGCATTTCATGTCCAAAGAGCCTGGCTCACAAGCCAAAACTCGCCTGGCACAGTCCTGGGTCTGCGAATCAAGTTCACCATAGGCGCGAGTGAGAAAACAGCGGACCAGGACACAATCCTGCCGACCAGTCTGATCATTCCCAAGTTGCTGATAGAGATAGGAGGCAATCTGTTGGGCGACGTCCTGCGCGGACGAGGCCCCTGCTCCCAGCTTGCGGAGTTCCGAGGCGCATTCGGTCATGTCCGAGATCGAGAAGGACGCGAGGCTGTGCATCGTCGAGCCTCTCGGTAGGTGAATGCAACGGAGGCTAGTCTAGTGAGCAGGTACGAAGCCTGTCAAGGCAGCGCTCTGTTCGTGTTGCTCCTCCTTCAGCATCACGCAGACCAGCAGATGAAAAGGTTTGGAGCCGCACCTCCGCCAGTCGTTGGGTAGCTCCTAAATGCAGAGTTCATGTGTGATGGCCGTATACTTGTAAGCCACGCTGGCTTTTGACTCCCTCAGATCTTTGCCACGAGTGCAGTCCACGTAGCACAGATGTTCTGTTCCGATCATGATGGCGTCATAATGGGTGGCCATGGCTGGTAGTCGCGCAGAGATGCGAAGTCTTACAGCCATGATGTGAAAGCGAAGAGGTGCAGGGAGGCAGCCGATTCTGACCTATAGGATAACAAGTGAAATGTAAATCCGAGGATCTTCCGTAGAAGCCGTCTTGGTGGTACATTGATTCAGCTGGTTCGAACATGGAGGTCGTGATGGATATCATGAAGCACATCGGGTTCATGGGATTGGGGATCGCGTTAGTGGGCTGCCTCAGCGGAGCACTAGTCTTCGCAGGGGATAAACACGATAAACATATAGCGGACGGATCGAAGGTTATGATTACGTCTCCCAAGGACGGGGACAAGGTCGGTGACAGCTTTGAGCTGAAGTTCGAGTTGTCCAAAGGCTCCCATGGCGGGCATGCCCACGTGTTCGTGGACAATGAGTATCAGAGGGGTTTTCATGGAACGATTAAAGGTCTCAGTAAGGGGGAACACCAAATTACCGTGAAAGCTGCCAACGAGGATCACGCAAGTGTGGAGGCCACCCATACCATCACCGTCGACGTGCAGTAATACTGCAAGCAGTCATCTTCAACGCCACCAGGGCTTCTTGTGAAAGGGGCCCGGTGCGCTGTTCTTTCACTAACCACTTCCAAGCCCCGCTATTAAAGTGAGGGAGTAGCAAGACCCTCCTTCGTGCTCGCCGAAGCCACACAATCAGAAAGAAAGAATAGTCGAACAGCCACGTTGGTCCTGCGCTCCCGGAGTGCGCACCCTCAGATGTGAAATGAAGGAGCGGTCCAGTTCACGCTCAAAGAGGGTGAAACCCACCCACGTTCATCGGCCTCCGGAAATCCATTCAAGCGGATCGTTCGTAGGGTGTGGTGATCATTTAACGGTTTCACACAAGGAGGTCGTGATGCATGTGATGGGACGTATCGGATTCATGGGATTAGGAATCGCATTGGTGGGTGCGCTCAGCGGATCGCCAGTTATCGCAGCAGATAAACCAATAGAGGACGGGTCGAAAATTATGATCACCTCTCCTAAGAACAAGGTCAGCGACAGCTTTGAGCTGAAGTATGAGTTGACCAAGGGCTCCCAAGCGGCTCATGCCCACGTGTTCGTGGACAATGAGTATCAGAAGGGGTTTCAAGGGACCTTTAAGGGCCTGAGCAGGAGGACGCACCAGATCACCGTGACCGGCGCC
>JBDTSF010000145.1:0-2260 GCA_039931295.1 Nitrospirota bacterium
GCCTTGAAGAAGGCTTCGGTGTCGGCCGGCGTGAGCGACAGGATATCCGACTCCCACCCGATCGTCGGAATGCCATACTGATGCGCGCGGAAGGCAGCCGAGGTGAAGGTTTCATACAATAATCCATTGGGGCTGTCGTCATTCCGCAACCGCCGCTCCTCCATGACCACTCCACGTTCCTTGTAGAATTCACGAAGGACCGGATGCGCCATACGATCGGCTTCGAGCGCGGCCCACAGAGGCAGACGATTCGCCGGGAGATTGATCATATAGCGAGTCAAATCCTTACCGGTCGCTGCATTAAGCCCGACCCCCCCGTGACGTTGGTAGAGCAAGGCCATTTCATTGCCTGCCACGAACTGGCCCGCCTGATCTTGTAGTTCGGTGAATCGCTTCTGCAAGTTCTCGATGGCTGCCCGATCTTCGGAACTGGCAGATCTCTCCTGGCTCTTCCGGGCAAGTTCTCGTTGCCGCTGCTCCAGCTCGGTTCCCACTCGAAACCACTCTTCGAGAATAGGCCGCTCTTTTTCATAATCCTTTGTCCCGACCGTCCTCGTCCCCTTGAACGCCATATGTTCATAGAGATGCGCCAGGCCGGTTTGTCCGACCTGTTCATTAACGCCCCCAACCCTGAAGGTCATGTTGAGGGAGACCACCGGCGTCTGATGTCGTTCGACCATCAGCACCGTCAGCCCGTTCGCCAGTTTCTGTTCCACCACACGATCCGCCAGCCCGGGAGCCGCATGCGAGAGGTCGAGGCTAAGGTGCGTGCCAAGAATTACACAGAGAATCAGAAAGCACCGACCATTTTTTTTACTGCCTTTACTCAACCTCAACATGTTTTTCATATGAATAGCTCCATGAGTTCTTCCGGTCGTTCGATAAACCAGTCCGGGCGGCAGGCTTCCATCTTGGGTCGGTTCCCCATCCCATACCCGACTGCGCAGACACGAATCCCGGCATTGTGCCCGCCGTTGATATCGTTGGTGCTGTCCCCGACCAGCACGGTCTGTTCCCTCGATACGTTGAGCTGCTCCATGACATGCAACAGCATACCCGGCTCCGGTTTTAACCCGAACCCGTGATCCCCTCCGACGACGCATTGAAAATGATCCCCTCCGAGTCCTTGAAGAATTGCGTGGGTGTACTCGATCGACTTGTTGGTGGCGACGGCCTTCCGCTTGCTTGCGAAATGCGTGAGCATCTCTCCAATGCCGGGATAGAAGGTCGTGCGATCGAGGCAGTGGGCTAAGTACTGGCGTCTGAACACCCGTAACGCCTCGTCGAAGGTGACCCGACTATCCTCGCCGATCGACAAGCGCAACAACTGTTTCACCCCATCCCCCACAAACCCGAAGATTTCCTCGATAGGCCGCTGCGACAGCCCCAGTTCGGCCAACGTGAAATTGACTGACGCAGCAATGTCCCATTTGGACTCGATGAGCGTCCCGTCCAGATCGAAAATCAACAGCTCGACCGAGGTCTTCCCCATTATTCTTTCGCCTTTCGCAACTCTTCTTGTAATACCCCCAGACGGTCTCGCTTCGTTGGATCGGTTTCCTTCACCCAAGCGTCGCGCACAAAATTCACCATCCGCTTTTGTCCCACGTGAGGAGGAAGCATCGGCTCGACAATCTTCCATCGATTCTTGACGCCTTTCACGCGAAACCGAACTTCTTCAGTCTCAACCCGCTGAACGAATCCAGCGGTTTCCAGATACACCGAGCCAATGACTTGAAAGGTCACAGGAATGATGACTTCCAGCCTATCGATCACCTCCCATTGACGATACTGCTCCGCCACCACAAACCCCCGCGTGACGACGACATGCCCCCACGCCGGCTCCTCATTCCACCCTGTGTAGGACGCTACCGTTTCGGCCGAGATGGCATCGAGCCGCGCTCCCTTGTGATCGAGCTCCACATACCGCTTCACCACGTCGGACGGTGAATGCTTGATGGACCCGGCCTGCGCGAGCCCATCTCCGGATGACAACACCAGGACAAGCAACTGACACAAGGAAAACAGGAACCACCCCACAACGTTGGGTGTCACCATGTGTACTGTTCTTCCAATCTTTACTCCTCCTGGAGAAACTGCGTGCGCTTCTCTTACACGTGTCCCGCAATGAAGATCTCAGTTCGCGGGCGCTGTCAGGCACAGGGCCCGCTCAACCGCCTCAGCTCACCCGACTTTGTGCAACTTCATAAAATTGGTCTCCCCGGGTTGACCGATCCTGGTCCCTGATAGAATCACGATC
>JBDTSF010000146.1:0-2913 GCA_039931295.1 Nitrospirota bacterium
GATTCGTATTCACAAGCGGGAAGCGGCTGTTCATCTCGGCACTCCTTCTTTCAAGGCAGGCGTATAGGCGATGATCCGTGGCGAGGGGCCTTGTCGGTATGCCAGGAGGACTACCAGATTCCCAGGCCCATGAGCGCCATACTCAGTGCAATCCATCCGAAGATTCCCAACGCAATGAGGGTTTCTAGACTTATGGAGGGAGCGGATTTTTCTTGTACGCGGGACTCTTGCTTCTCGATCATGACTGTCTCCAAGAGTGAGAGTGTTCAGGTACGTAGTTGCGATCCATTTGGAGAGCAAGGACTATGCCTTTGGAGAGATGGAGCAATTCCGCGATGTACAAAAGCAAAACCTAGAAGAGGATAGGCGTGATTAACCGCTAAGTGTGGATAGCATTAAGCAGGAAGTGGTTCGCCTATGTGTATGATAATGTTGTGATTAGTCGCATGATTCACAGGGTTATTATTTGAACGTCGCGTGGAAATTACCTGCTCCTCGATGAATGATTATACGGATGGTGCTCTTATAGTGTTTCTTGAGTGCTGTAAGGAGGAAGGGGAGTTCACAAACAGAACTTGTGCGCGGGTGTTCGTTTTGGAGCGTCTTCTACAGAAATGTCTATGGTAGAAGTCGGATGGGCTCCAACGAGTCACGCCATCGGCGGACTTTCTGCATACAAGGTTGTGGAAGATGCATCGTAAATGGCAAGGGAAACCATGTCGCCCGGTCGAGAGGATATCGTACGTTTGTCCCAGATGACGGTGATGTTGCCATCCGATTTCCCCATACCTTGCGCGGAGGATCGTTTGGCGTCCCCTTCGACCAGGACAGGAACGGTCGTTTTCAGATATTCCCGGTTGCGCTCGTAAGAGATGTTGCGCTGAAGGTCGAAGAGCCGTGTAACCCGTTCAGTCTTCACGCCTTCAGACACATCGTCCGGAAACTTGCGTGCCGCGATGGTGTGCTTTCGCTCAGAGTATTTAAAGATAAATGCTGAGTGAAACCGTGTCTCCTCGACAAGCCGGTAGGTTTCGGCAAAATCCGCATCGCTTTCCCCACAGAACCCACCAATAATATCGGTGCTGAGCACGATGTCAGACCGCATGGCGCGGATACGCTCGACCAAGGCACGATACTCTTTGTTCGTATAGGTGCGATTCATCAAGCCCAGGATGCGGTCGCTGCCGGATTGAAGCGGCAAATGAATCTGTTTACAGATGTTGGGATGTGCCACCACGGCTTCGAGCAACGGGAGTGGAAAGTCTTTGGGATGAGGGGAGGTAAACCGCACACGTTGGATGCCTGGTACATCCGCCACGGCGGTGATTAATCGTGCAAAATCCCAGTCGTCGAACCGGTAGGAATTGACGTTTTGCCCCAGGAGTGTAATTTGCTTGAACCCTTGCTCAGCGATCCGATGGGCCTCCTGAACAATCCCCCCTGGGTCGCGAGAACGTTCACGTCCTCTAGTATAGGGGACCACACAGAAACTGCAGAAATTGTCACAGCCTCGCATCACGGCGATCCACGCGTTCACCCCGTCGGTTCGGTCCGGTACCACATCGTGATAGGTTTCATATTCCGAAAGGTCGACCGCAAGTCCCTTCTGATCCAGCCCCTCTTCTTGAGAGAGCATCGCGTTGCGGATCAACATCGGTAGCTGGCGATAGGCATCGGGGCCTGCGAGAACATCGACCAGCGGTTGAATATCCGTCAGTTCCTCTTTCAGGTTTTGCGCCATACAGCCGAGGACGCCGACGACCAACGGTCGCTGCTGCTTAAGCTTCTTCAGCTCAGATAGGTGTTTGTAAACTTTATTGTGGGCATTCTCCCGAATCGCGCAGGTGTTCATCAGAATGACATCTGCGCGTTCGCGCTCGTCGGTAAAGACAAAGCCATCCTGTTTCATCAGCGAGCGAACGAGCTCCGAGTCGTACTCGTTCATCTGGCAGCCAAAGGTTTCAAGATGTACCTGAGCCGGTGTAGATCGAGTCGTCATAGAACAGGCACTCCTCGCATAGGCTGACGGTCCTCTGTCAGCTGACCCACCGCCCAACGATCCGATGCTCCGATAATCCGAACTTCCTTCAGGTCATTGGTGAGGTCGATGTTCGATGACACAGCCACTTTCAAGAAGTTTCCTGTCACTCCTAACCGGAAACCATCCTGTACTCCTGACTCAAAGAGAACGAGTACGGTAGAGCCGATATACTGTTCTGCAAAAGCCAGGCGTTTCAGGCGGGACAGTTCAGCGAGCACCTTTGCACGTTGTCGAGCGACAGCGATCGGCACCTGGTTGGTCAACTTCATCGCTGCAGTGCCGGGTCGTGGCGAATAGGTAAAGACATGGAAGTAGGAGAAGGGGAGCTCACGCGCGATGCGCAGGGTGTGCTCAAATGCGTCGTCGGTTTCTCCGGGAAACCCTACCATCAAATCGGTCCCTAGCCCAAGTTGAGGAATCTTCGCCACCGCCCGCTGGATCAGACGGACATACTCGTCCGCGTTGTACGGGCGATTCATGGCCGACAAGGTGCGGTCGTCACCGCTCTGTAGGGGGATATGAAGATAGGGGCAGAGCTTCGATGAAGATGCCATTTGATCGAGGAGGGCATCCGTGATCGTCGTCGGCTCGATAGAGGAAATCCTGATTCGATCGAGTCCTTCAACCTCTTCCAATTCTGCGATCAACCCGATCAGATCGAGATCGCCCTGTCGGTATTGCCCGACGTTCACGCCGGTCAGCACAATTTCCTTGTAGCCTCCTGCTGCAAGTATCCTGGCTTCTTGAATCACATCATCCAGGAGGCGACTCCGTTCATGCCCGCGCGCGAAGGGGATGAGGCAGAAGCTGCACATCACGTTACAGCCGTCCTGGATCTTGAGCAGTGCTCTGGTTGAGTCCGGTTCGCCATA
>JBDTSF010000147.1:0-7423 GCA_039931295.1 Nitrospirota bacterium
AGGAGGCCCCGACACATTGTTGGAATCACCGCAGGCGTTCAATGTCACGACTAGAAGTATCGAGAAGAGAACGGTCCACACAATGTTTCGCTGGGAAGAATGATATCGCATGAGATGACCTCGATTACCTCTTCGTGAAATTGTCAGATTCCATCATGTGCATGTTTTGCGACCGAGCATGACCATCCTATTAAACAGCTCACTCAACAGAAAGAACGCACACACACTTCGAAAAATAGCCGGCCTTACTTCTGGGAACAAATGGTGCAAGGAATGTCCTGTTACGGATGAATCGTTAGACGTATAGACTTCTTGATCGACTGACTCGCTGAATCCTGCACGGTAAACATGTGAGACGTTGTTCCAACGTTTCCTGCATCCAATATCCCGGTCATCTCCCCGGTTAGACCGTCCAAACTCAGAGAAGCCGGGAGTGGGGGCGTGACCGACCAGGCGTAGGGTGGCGTGCCGCCTGAGGCTCTCACTGTTGCAGGGCCATACGGCTGGCTCGCATGGCCAAGAGGCAATGGCAACGTGATGTCGTCAGTGTCAATGCTCAGCACGGCATTGATGTTGAGGGTTAAAGACTTGGTGACGACTGCCCCGTTCTCACTCTGCACTCGATAGGTTCTCGTAAATGATCCAGGAATAGTCGGGATTCCGCTTAACACTCCGCTTGCACTCAACGGCTGCAAACCTGAAGCCGGCGTGAGATTTCCGACAATCGACCATGTATAGGTTCCTGGGCCCGTCGCTCCTGATGCCGACAATAACGCGTGGTATGGCTGGCCCACGGTTCCAGCAGGTAGTGGGGGACCGGATGGCGATCCCACGTCGATCGTCACTGCGGCATTCACAGTGAAGTCACGCGTTAATTTGCCAATCTCACCAGTTGGCACCGAGGAATCCATGACTGTCACTGTATAAATCGTCGAGCCCGTACTCGTATTCAGTGGAGTTCCACTGATGATTCCTGGCCCGAGCAGGTTCAAGAATAATCCATTGGGCAAAGCAGGAGAAACCGACCATGTATAGGGCGGTACTCCGCCGGTCGCCGCTAACTGAATAGTCGGGTAGGCCACATTGACCGTTCCATTCGGCAGCGTGAACGGTGTGATTGTTGGTGATGTGTGAATGCCGGCTGTGATCGACGCGATCCCTGCCCCTGACACTGATGAAGCAGCATCTTCAATCGCGATGGTCAGGTCTTTTGGGGACGGCTGATTCGTTGAGTCAGTGACTCGATAGGTACGTGTGGTGACGCCAGAGGCAGTGGGAGTGCCACTGATTAGCCCATCAGAACCCAATGTAAGGCCTGGCGCTGGTGGTGCCCCATTCATCGACCACGTATAGGGCGGGGTTCCACCTTCTGCCCTTAATTGCCGGCTAAACACTGTGCCAACGGTTCCGTTCAGTGGCGTACCTGTTGTAATAACCAAGGGAGCCGGTGACGCAGGAAGTTCAGGAGTCGACACATTGTTGGAATCGCTGCAGGCACTGAGGCCCAAGGTCGCTGCACACATACACAAACAAACCCACAATATGTTTCTAGTGATCGCAAGACCGTTCATGAACACACTGCCTCTGTGTTGGAGATGATAATGCCGGGAGAAAATTTCTATCGGCAAAGAAGATCGTTCATGCATACGTGAACTCTAGGAGCTGATCTACCCCTCAATGGTAGGGGTGTAGGCGTAAGCCTACAAGACGGTGAGGTCAATCAGAGAGGCAGTGAAGCCGACGTGAATTGATAGGTCAGGCTCAGGTTAGAGGTTTTCTCCGTACTTCTCTCGATGTTGCCGCTTTGCGCCGGCGATCCAATTATCTCGTTTGATCCTGTCGGGCGCCGTATAGAGCTTCTTTGCCACTTTGTTGATGTCTTCCGGCGTCCAACGGGCAATCTGGCCATAGCGGTACAATCCCATTTTGTAGAGTGTCCGCGCAAATGCGGGACCGATTCCGTGAATCTTACTCAAGTCGTCTTTGAGCCCATCTTTCGGTTTGTCTTTCGCCGCTTTCGCCTGTTCCATCTCCAAACTCAGTTGACTTCCATTCGGGCGGGTCTTCAAGCGAGGAGCGACGGATCCCCCGTCAGTCTTGATGCGGAGCGCCGCTCTCACTTCGACCAGACGCTTACGGAGGCGAGCGATCTCCTCTTGGTTTTGTCCCGCAGTTTTCGCTTGATCTGCCAAATCATGCTGCTGTGTTTCGAACTCTTGAATTCGTTGCTGTAGACCGTTGATCTGTTCAGCTCGCTCGTGCAGGAGCTCTTCATTGAGTTGGAGGTGGGCTTGGAGTTGCTCTTGCGCGGTAAGCTGCTGCTGTAATGTAGCGATCTTCGCTTCATGTTGTGTGATGGCGTGGGCGTATTTGGTTTCCCAGTGCGCTATTGCCTGCTCATGCTCCTGAAGATGTTGAGAGAGGAATTCTAGTTTGCCGATGCGCTGATCTCGTTCGGCGAGTTGGCTGTTGAGTTGGTGCAGTGCGGCTCGATACTCAGCATCCCGGTCACAGAGTTGGACTTCCAGCCAATGGACCCGTCCTTGGGCCGGTTCGAGTTCCTCCACACGTGAGTGGAGCCGATCGTTTTCCACACTGGCAGCTTCCATCTCGGCGATACGGCGTTGAAAGTCTCGCCGTTCTTGTTCATTCGACTGGATCGTCTGTTGAGCGACCTTGTATTGGCGTTGGAGTATCTGAATTTCCTCCGACTGCGCGGCAGCCGTCGCGGCATACTCTCTCGCACGCTGCTGAATAGCGGCTTCTTGCGCTTCCAACCCCGTCAGCCGCTGCGTACGAACGGCTAACTCTTCTTGTAGCGACTGGAGCCGGTCATTTCGTTCTGAAATTTCTTGGCTGGTCGATAGATGAAGCTCTTCCGCTTCAAGAACCTTGCTCTCAAGAACCTTCATCCCAGCAGCTTGGACTTTCAGCTCAAACTGCGCACTTTCCAGCATCTCTTCTTTGAGGCTGAGAGCGGTGTTCGTGTCTTCGAACTCTTGTGTGTGCGGCCCTGGGGACGTCTGCCGCAGGAACCATCCAACCACGCCGCCGATCCCTGCCGCAATGAGAAGACATCCTAGGATCTGGCCTATGAATGCAATCATTGGTTACTCACTCCTTTCACATGTAATTCGATGCGGCGGTTATGTTGAAAACCGGCCCCCGACAATGGTCGAGACGCGCCATAGCCAACGGCGTTGAACTGGTTCGTGAGTCCGTGTCTGATGAAATATTGTCGCACCGCTTCGGCGCGGTTGCGGCTGAGCTCAAAGTTATAGTCCACTGCGCCGTACTTATCTGTATGACCGCCGATCTCTATCGACGTGTGAGAGCTTTGCCGTAATAGGGGTATCAGCTGGTCGAGTATGGCACGGCCACGAGGGAGTATCGTCGTGGTGTTTGATTCAAATTCGATGGAGCCGCGCGAAATAATCTCATTGATCTTCTTCTGGAGCGGAGCGGAGGGAGTTGCGACCTGAGTGATGACGATATGATCTTCCAATTCGAGCCCCAACTGCCTCAGGGGATTAATGTCTTGTAGCATGGCGGCTTTGGCATGATCGTCGTCGACCTGCCCACTGAGAACAATCGAGCGACCATCGATCATGATGGAGCCTCGTTCCTTCACGTGCCCTAAGATGGGGAGGATTTGGGGGACATCGCCTGCCCACGATGCAGATCCCACATCTGAGTCTACGACCAATTGATTGACGATGCGGTTCGGCGCTGCGCCATAGAGTTCATGGGCTCGCTGAAGAATACTGGCCTTGATCTCCTCACTCGGAAGTGAGCCACGAAGAGTCAGCGTCCCTTGCTCTAACCGTGCTTGAAACGAAGCAGGAGTGAGGGGGCTCGACGCTGTCGATGGAGGAAGATGGCGAGGGATGCAGATCGCGGCAAGAAACGTAAGTGCGACAGCGCCTGCGCCTAGAATCACTCTGCGCATTTTGGATCAACTCTCGGACGAACGGTGGCTGATTGAATTTCCTCACCCTACCATACTACGTGGACTCATTCCAGACAGGATTTGAGCCGTCATTGGATTATTTTAGTCTGCCGCGTTCAGGCGTGCGTGTGTTCTACATCACCAACCTGTGGGAGAACGGTGGGGAGAAGAGCGTTCTTTCCGTTCGACATTTAGCGCTCTCTTTCATCCGGTTTCTGATGCTGTGTCACCACGAATAATGATGAATATTACTGATAACCTAATCTGAGGTGACATGGAAGAATCGATGTGCGAAGACAGCGAGGTTCAAATCCACTTGTCAGGCTGATATTCATTTGCTATTCTTCGCGCGCCTTCCAATGTGTGTTGCGGCGAACGATTGTCACGTAAGGAGTCATTTATGGCCGGTATCAAGCGTGCATTGATTAGCGTGTCGGAGAAAACCGGCGTGGTGGATATGGCCAAAGGGCTTGAGGCTCTGGGTGCTGAAATCCTCTCGACCGGAGGAACAGCGAAAGCATTGCGAGAGGCCGGAGTGGCGGTCACCGATGTGGCGGCCTATACAGGCTCACCGGAGATTCTTGATGGTCGGGTCAAAACACTCCACCCGAAGATCCATGGAGGTTTGCTGGGACGCCGTTCGGTGCCGGCCCATGTCGAGCAGATGGCGCAGCAGGGGATTGGGCCGATTGACGTCGTCGTCGTCAATCTCTATCCGTTCGAGGCCACGATTGCAAAGCCCCACTGTCCTTTTGAAGAAGCCATTGAAAACATCGATATTGGCGGGCCGTCGATGCTGCGTTCCGCCGCCAAAAATCATGACGATGTCTTGGTGGTCGTCGATCCGGCTGATTACCCGCGGGTGCTTGATGCAGCGAAGGCGGGGACGATGTCGCGTGAGCTACGTCGCGAGTTGGCCATGAAGGTCTTTCAACACACGGCGCGGTACGACAGTCTGATCGCAGGGTATCTCGAGCGACAGATGGAGGGCAGTGAGGTCAAGTTTCCCAAAATATTATCCTTGCAGTTCGAACGGGCAGAGATGCTTCGCTATGGAGAGAATCCGCATCAGCAAGGGGCCTTCTATCGGGAGCTGCACTCGACTGAACCGTCGGTATCGCGAGGGAAGATTCTGCACGGCAAGGCCATGTCCTATAACAATTTCCTTGATGCCAATTCAGCGCTTGAACTGGCGAAAGAATACGACGACACCGCCGTGGCCATCATCAAACACAATAATCCATGCGGTGTGGCCTTGGGCGCGACACCGCTCGAAGCCTATGTGAAGGCCCGTGAGACCGATCCTATTTCGGCGTTCGGCGGCGTCATTGCGTTTAATCGTCCCGTCGATATGGCTGCGGCGAAGGAAATTACCGCTACTTTTGTAGAAGTCGTGATTGCGCCGGGCTTTGCGGACGATGCCCTGGCCGAATTGAAGCGAAAGAAGGATCTTCGGTTGCTCGACGTGGGGCCACTTACCCGTGTGAAGCAAGAGGGATTCGATCTCAAGAAATTGGTTGGTGGCTTGATCGTGCAAGATCGCGATCTCGGGGCCTTGCCTGATCTCAAGACGCTCAACGTGCCGACAGTGCGAAAACCGACGGATGAGGAATATGCGGCCTGCAGTTTTGCCTGGAAGGTCTGCAAACATGTGAAGTCGAACGCGATCGTCTATGCGAGGCCAGGGCAGACCGTGGGGATCGGCGCCGGCCAGATGAGCCGAGTCGATTCAGTGAAACTTGCGGTTATGAAAGCCCAGATGCCGATTAAGGGGTGTGTGATGGCGTCGGATGCGTTTTTTCCATTCCGGGATGGATTAGACGCTGCCGTGCAAGCAGGGATCACGACAGTCATTCAGCCAGGTGGTTCGATTCGCGATGCTGAAATTATCAAAGCCGCCGATGAGCAAGGCGTGGCGATGATTTTGACGGGCATGCGCCACTTCCGCCACTAATGGATGTTGAAACGACTCTCCAGCGTTGTTCTCGGCTCGGCAAAATCCTCAACGTAGCCAAGAGGCTACGCCTCCGGTTTTCCCTTCGCCTGCGGCCTTGCAGGAAAGCCGCTTGAACATCCTTCGAAGAAAGACTTCGAACTAAAGGCTATCCAATGAAAATTCTGGTTGTTGGCAGTGGGGGCCGAGAGCACGCAATCGTGTGGAAGCTCGCGCAAAGTCCCCGTAAGCCGACGCTTTATTGTGCTCCTGGCAATGCGGGGGTCGAATCGCTTGCGACCTGTGTTCCAATTGACGCCAACGATCTTGCCGGACTGAAAGCATTTGTCCAGTCGGAGCAGATTGATCTGACAGTCGTCGGGCCAGAAGCCCCATTGGCGTTGGGTATTGTCGACGAGTTTCGCACATCGAAGCTCAAAGTCTTTGGTCCAATGAAAGGCGCTGCGCGCATCGAAGCCAGCAAAGTATTCTCCAAAGAGATCATGAATCGGGCAAAGATTCTTACGGCGAACGCGCAAAGTTTCGATCAAGTCGCCCCGGCCTTGGCGTATCTCGATCAGCATGAACTTCCTGTCGTGGTGAAGGCCGATGGATTGGCGCAGGGAAAGGGCGTGGTGGTTGCGGCGACGCGTGAAGAGGCTAAACAGGTGGTCCGTGATTTGATGGAACAGGGGCGGTTTGGTCAAGCCGGTCGGCGCGTCTTGATCGAGCAGTTTCTTGACGGCGAAGAACTGACGATCATGGCATTCACGGATGGCCTGACTGTGGTGCCAATGCTGCCGGCACAAGATCATAAACGTGTTGGAGACGGCGATACGGGACCCAATACCGGAGGTATGGGTGCCTATTGCCCTGCCCCGCTTGGTACCAGAGCATTGTGTGAACAGGTCACCCGGCAGATCCTGTATCCTGCCGTCGAAGCTCTGTCTCGCATGGGCTGTCCGTTTCAGGGTGTGCTGTATGCCGGACTCATGATTGTGAAAGGCACAGCCTATGCCTTGGAATTCAATGCGAGAATGGGAGACCCTGAAACGCAGGTGGTCCTCCCGTTGTTGAAGACCGATTTACTGGAAGTGATAGAGGCGGTGGTCGAGCATCGCCTTGATCAACTCGCCGTGGACTGGCATGATGATACGGTAGTGTGCGTTGTCATGACGTCAGAAGGCTATCCTGGAGCCTATCAGACCGGCCGGGCCATTCATGGATTACTACGCACAACCGAGGCAACACGCATGGTATTTCATGCAGGTACAGCGCGAACTGCTACCGAAGTCGTCACAGCCGGGGGCCGAGTGCTGGGAGTGATAGGACGTGGGGCAACACTCGAATCTGCGCAAGCTGAGGCCTATCGTGTGACCAAGTCGATTACATTTGAAGGTGCTCACTATAGGACAGATATCGCGTGCCGTGCGATCTCCCACCGTACAGCACGCTGAAGGGGACTGATGGTTTCTGCCATTGGACGGATCGAGCGCTACGGTGTATCCACCGTTTCTGTGCTTGCTGAGAGGATGCGCCGT
>JBDTSF010000148.1:0-14019 GCA_039931295.1 Nitrospirota bacterium
CGGGCGCGAGGGCCGAATATCCGATGGCTCGGTTCCTCAATTTTTTTTAGAATTCTGAAATACACGGCGCGCATGATTTCAGCGACAGTCAACGCCCGCCGATCGCTTGCCGGCAAGGCTTCGAACGCCGCCTGCGCCTTTGCGTAGTATTCATGGGTTCTCGCGGCTTCGAAATGGACCAGTTCTCGGATGGCGGCGTTTTCTTGGCGCTGGAGTATTGCCTGATCGGTGCAGCCACACTTGTCGAGATCTTCTTGTGGAAGATAGATACGAGCTTGGGCTGCGTCGGTTCCGATATCCCGTAGAATGTTCGTGAGTTGAAACGCCATACCAAGCGCGACGGCATAATCTTGTGCTCTTGCCGATGTGGGGCCGAAAATATGGAGGCAGATCAGCCCGACGACCGACGCCACACGATAGCAATAGAGCGAGAGGTCTTGAAACGAAGCGTACCGTGACGCGGTAAGATCCATTTCCACCCCTTTGATCAGTTCATCGAAGTAGGTCTGTGGAATCGCGAGTTGTCTCACATGCTCGGCCAAACTAATCGTGACCGGAAAGGTCGGCGTGCCGTGGTAAGCCGCTTCAAGTTCGGTTCGCCACCGTCGCAACTCCTCTTCGGGATTACTTCCTGCCGGCGGCTCATCGACGGCATTGTCGACTTCCTTGCAGAACGCATAGACCGTATACATCGCGGCACGTCGTGTTTTTGGCAGAAAGAGAAAGGAATAATAGAAGTTACTCCCGCTCTTCTTGGTGAGAGCCGTGCAGTAGGCTTGCGCGTCAGCGACGGAGTGTGAGGTCATGGGTGTTGGTGAATCGGCAGTGATCCAAGGCGGCAGGCAATGGATTCATGAATATGGTCGTGGTCTGATGGATGTAAGATGGTAACCAGCAGTTCAATACCGTCGATTAATCGCGGCCCTGGCCGGCTGAAATAGGAAGAAGCGTCGACCAGGTAAGTGTGTTCTGCCAATGCAGGAGAAAGTTGCCATTGATCCGGATGCTGCATCAATTGAAGCAGCTCTCTGTGGGTTTTTTCAACAGAAAAACCGCAGGGCATGACAATGAGAACGTCTGGAGCCGCAGCTAAGATCTCATCCCATGTCACCACTCGTGAAGAGTCTCCAGGCTGCGCGAGGGCATCCTGGCCTCCGGCTCGCTGAACCATCTCAGGAACCCAGTGGCCTGCAACGTATAGGGGAGAGAGCCATTCGATACAGACCACACGAGGGCGATGTGAAATGGACTGGAGCCGACGGTGCACCGCATCGAGCCGATCGTGTAAGTGCGCGGCGAGACGGTGGCCCTCCGGTGATCGACCGGCGGCATCACCAATCCGGATGACATCGTCGATCACATCAAGGACGGTGCTGGGGTTCAATGTGAGGACGGTTGGCTGCCGAGGCATCGAGCCAATGGCGTCCTGGAGTTGGTCCGGTGTAATGGCACAGACATGACAGAGGTCTTGAGACAGGATGAGCTCCGGTTGAACCTGTCGCAACAGCTGCTCGTTCAGCCGATAGAGTCGCTGTCCTGATGCCACAAGCTGACGAACACGTGTGTCGATGTCGGCGCTGGCCAGTCCATGAGGCGGAATCACCGGCTCAACCATGACGGGCAGGTGTGTGATCGATGGCGGGTAGTCGCACTCATGACTAATCCCGACCAACTCATTGCTGAGGCCGAGGGAGGCAATCACCTCGGTCGCACTGGGAAGCAGAGAACAGATTCTCATATCATTAGTTCTTATACAGCCGGCCACAAACGTTCGCGAAGTTCGTTCAGGCGTATGTGAGAAAGGTTCTGGACAACTGCATGGGCATCATGCAGATCTTGGATCCTGTGTGTGTTGGCGACGGCAAGGACTTTCATTCCGGCAGTTTTCGCGCCGCGGATCCCTGGGATCGAATCCTCGATGACCAAGCAGGATCCGGCGGTGAAGGCGTGTTCACGGCGTTGTTGATTGAGTCCGTTGAGGGCCTGGAGAAAAGGTTGTGGATCGGGCTTTCCTCTGGTTACGTCTTCCGCGCTGGTGATGTGAAGGAATTCTTTTCGGAGCCCGGCGTGTTCGAGGATCACCTCGATTTCGTGGCGGAGGGCGCCGGAGGCGATTGCCAAGGGGTAAGCGGCGGAGGATTCACGCACGAACTCATTGACCCCTGGAAAAATAACTTGATGGTCTCTTACTGAATCGAGATAGGTCTGGGCTTTTCGTTGCATCAGTTGCGTGAGCGTCGTTGGGTCTGTGCGATGCTGGTGCGCGGTGAGTGCCGCAATAAAGCAGCCCCGATCATCATATCCCAAGTAATTGGCATAGTAGTCGGATTCAGTCAGCTCGATACCGATTTCATTGAGCGTGTGGCGGAAGCTGGAAAAATGAAGAGGCTCGGTGTCCGCAATCACGCCGTCAAAGTCAAAGATCATCGCTGCGAGTGTCGTCATTGAACCGTTTCGATCGTGCGGGTGTAGTTACGGGATACAAACTGGGGGGATTATAGCACAGGGATCTCGCCTGAAAAGGCGAGAATATGTCTGCTCTGTCGGTGGCCGATGTGAGAGAACGTCGAGGGTTAGAACTTTAAGCGAAGGCGTTTCTCCGATATCCAGCCGATAGTGCCTTCGTCGGTGCGCACCAAATACACCCAGCCACCGAGTTGTAAATCACCGTCCATGACCGTCAGTAAGACTCCTGGACGAACGATTGGCCCAGGCTTGTTACTTGATGATTCTGCAAACAACGTAATGTTTTCGTCTGGAGCAGTGTTGTCTCCGGTGATGGTTACTTTTTGTCCTTCGCTAAACATCGGGTCGGAAGACGTTGCAACCGGGGCAACGGATGTCGCTGTTGTTTGGGCTGGTGCGACAACTGCGGGAGCCACAGGGGTGACTGCAGTGGGGGGAGCGGCGGCTGGGGTGTCGTTGCTCGGAGTGACAGCGGCTTGTGGTGGTGCGAGCACCGGTGCCTGCGGTACCGGCTTCGGTTTCAAGGCCACTGGTGGTGGAGTGCTCTCCCCCAGGTACGGGCTCAGCCATTTAGCCACCATGTCTTGTTCCATCGAGAGATAGGCGATGCCACCGACAAGCGCCAGGACAAGCACCCAGAGGATCGGGCTTCCTCCCCCGGATTTCTTCTGAGGGCTCACGGGGCCTCTCGCATTCATGGTGCTCGTTTGATCGAGTTCTTCTTCCGTGAATTCCAGATCCGGTTCCGGTTGGCGGGCAAAGAGAAGTGTCCAGTTAAAAGAACTCCACGTCGATGTCATGTTTCCGACAAGCGCACCCATCGAGCACCTCCCTGCTGAACCTTCAATGCACGGGGATTCGTCTGTAGAAATAGCTATCACCATCGCCGAGCGCTGTCAATTTTACCGATGAATCATGCGCAGGCGACATGTTTTAGCAGGGCTGCGTCGGGCTGCAGGAAAAGACTTGCTGCTCTCTGCTGCCCGATCTGAAGACGGTGAGGCCCTTGCATTCAAGTCGATACGCGAGAATAAAGGCTTCGGCCACGTCGGCCTTGGTTGCCGTGGCAGGCAGATTGATGGTTTTCGAGACTCCGCTGTCGCTATATCGCTGAAACACCGATTGCATACGCACATGGTGAGCGGGAGACACATCGTGCGCTGTGACAAATAGTCGACGTACCGCTTCGGGGATCTGAGTCACATGTTGAATAGAGGGGGAACCGGCCAGGTTAGGTCGAAGTGATTTGAGGTTGAGGCCGAGTTCACGTGCGCGTCGAAGAAAAGCAGGATGAAGCGAGGTCAGCACGACGCCGTTCATGACGCGGCGGACCTCCATCACGCCGTATAACGGTTCAATGCCAGGGGAGCAGCCAGCGATCAGACTGATGCTGCCGGTCGGCGCGATTGTGGTGACGGTCGCGTTTCGTTGTCGCCGGTGAAGCGGCTGGAGTCGGCTGCCTCGATAAGCAGGAAAGGCTCCCCGTTCGCCAGCTAACTTCACTGATGACAGGTGAGCGCGTGATTGAAAAAACTCCATGAGAGTCGTCGCCGTGAGGAGGGCGGCTTCAGAGTTGTAGGGGATATTGAGAGCAATGAGCAGATCGGCGAATCCCATGATCCCCAGACCGATCTTTCTCGTCTGTTTCGTTATCTGCTCGATTTGAGGTAGTGGGAAGCAGTTGCGATCGATCACGTTGTCGAGAAAGCGTACGGCGAGTGAAATAGCGTCGGCCAATCGGGTGAAGTCAATGGCGGGGCCTGTATCCGATCGTTTGATGAAATTCGCCACATTGATGGAGCCGAGGGTGCAGGACTCATAGGCCAGAAGCGGTTGCTCACCGCAAGGATTGGTCGATTCGATCGTGCCAAGGCGAGGGGTAGGATTGGCTCGATTGATGGTATCGAGAAAGACCAGACCTGGCTCGCCGCTGGCCCAAGCGGCTTCGACGAGCCGATTGAATACGAGCTGTGCTGGGAGCCGTCTCGTTGGTTTGTCGGTATGGGGATTGATCAAGGTGTAGGTGCGACGGTGTGCGAGGGCCCGCATGAACGAATCGGTGATGCCGACAGAGAGATTGAAATTCGTCATTTCGGTCGGTGATTGTTTGAGTGCGATGAAGTCGAGAATGTCCGGGTGGTCGATACGGAGGATGCCCATATTTGCGCCGCGCCTGGTTCCACCTTGTTTGATGACGTCTGTTGAGAGGTTGAAGAGGCGCATGAAGGAAATTGGCCCGGAGGCTACACCGTTTGACGACGCGACCTGGTCATCGTGAGGGCGTACTTGGCTAAACGAGAATCCCGTGCCGCCGCCCGATTGGTGAATGAGAGCTTGATGCTTCAAGGTATCGTAAATGGAGGCCAGGGAGTCTTCAACTGGAAGGACAAAGCAGGCGGATAGTTGCTGGAGGCGTCGCCCGGCGTTCATCAGTGTAGGCGAATTGGGGAGAAAGTCGAGCCGGGCCATGCACTCATACCAGCGCTGAGCCGCATGGGGCAGCCGGCTAGTAGGGGGATAAAGTTGTTCCGCCTGCGCGATATCGGTTGCGACGCGCCAGAATAGTTGCTTCGGTGTCTCGACGATCGTCCCAGCCATGTTCTTGGCCAGATAGCGCGCTCGAAGGACTATTTTGGCTTGGGTTGAAAGTCGAAGCTGTGGATATTGTGGTGGGTCTGGCCGCGCGGTCGTTTTCTTTCCCGACATCCCGTCATTATATACCGGAAGCTGCCTGATTGGTTCTTCTTCCCGAATTTCATGCAGTATGTGTAGCGAGTTTCTATTGAGGGCGTGGGGGAGTCACGTCGCGCGCTTGCATCTGGAGCGCACAGTTCGGCAGAATAGATGCCCACTGATCGACGGCCATGAAATCCTATCGCGAAGAACTCTGGTTCGAGACAAAAACGCGGCGCGCGTACCTCAACATTACCCGGCAAGTTGAGGCGGCAATCAAGAAGAGCGGAGTCCAAGAGGGGCTCGTACTGGTCAACGCCATGCATATTACGGCGAGTGTCTACATTAACGACGATGAGCCGGGCTTACTCAAGGACTATGACCGGTTCTTGGAAGGGCTCGTCCCTCAAGAAGCGGTCTATCAGCACAACGAGACGGGAGAAGACAACGGTGATGCCCACATCAAGCGTCAAGTGATGGGGCGAGAAGTTGTGGTCGCTATTACCGAAGGTCGGTTGGACTTCGGCCCATGGGAACAAATTTTCTACGGCGAGTTCGATGGAAACAGGCGAAAACGAGTCTTGGTGAAAGTGATTGGATTGTGAGCCGTATGCTGTTTAGTCGATGGCCAAAGCTTTAAGGGAATAAAATGTTTGAGCGCTTGCTACCACGGGAAAAGTTTGGCAACATGGATCACAATATTGGATGGTGAGGTAGGAGTATGTCGATATGTTGAGTTGGTCTCGCCCTGATCCTCTCACACGAGATCTTGTCCATATGATCAATGCTCGGCGCCATGACCATGGCGATACCGAAGCGGCAATCGATACGCTGCAAGCCTTTTTGGAGCAAGGGCGAGAATACGACCTTTTAACCGTATTGGCGGCGTTAGACGAGGATATGGCGGAATGGCTCTTCGATCTTCTCGCGGAGGCCTCCTGCTCCCTGCTCATTGATGGACCAGCCGATGAAAAGTTATCCTATGCCATTATGGCGGCCTTGGAACTTCCTCTCCAAGCCAATTTGGCCCATCCACTTAAATTGAAAATCGATCCGGTTTCAACGGCTGAGTTATTACATCGACATCTTCGGCTTTCCGCTGGGACGGTGGTGCGTGTGGAGGCTCGCCTGTTGACCGACTCTACGCTGGAACCGCTCAGTCTCCAGGGTTTGAATGACCATTTAAGCACGGTGGTGGATTCCGAGCGGGCCACGTCAATTGCCGCTCGGCTTCATCCCCCTGTTGAAAGCACGGCCTTTCTCTTTTTTGAGTTGATCGGTGTGCCGGATTCAGGGTTGCCGGATTCACTGGAAGACCGGCACCGACGGGCGCTTCTGGAAGGCCTTGTAGCGCAATGCCCCGAGTTGGCACTGGCTCCCGATATGATTGAAGCGCCGGTGTACGCCGCCTATGCCATGTTCGACGCGCAAAATGCCGTGCGACTCCATCGGTTGGCCGATGAAACTGCAGCGGTTTGGCGCGATCTGGACCCACTCGTCCGTGGCCGCACGATCGTGCATCTCCACACGCAGTGCGGGAACGGTGTCTACATGCCGGTCTGGACAGACCTATTCGATCCTGAACTTCCCGAAGACCACGGTCCCGTCTGGACTTCTCCCGATGTGTGGATTTTCACAGCCGACTTACCCATCGAGTGGCCTGGAGAAATGTTGACTAATCGGTTGCTCGCCGAGGGCTGTACCAGGTTCGAGAATCACATCGTCGAAGCTCCAGATAACTAGTCATTGCCCTGCTCGCTCTTCCTGCCGACCATCTGGTGATTCCCCGCGCGTGCCTTGCCGTGCAAGTGCTCACGGTTATGGCGAACCACAATATGTATCGGCTTCTGGCAGAAACCCGACAATTCGTGATTTTTTCGACGTCTTATCTTATGCTCGGTCTGAATAGATTAGGAAGTTATTATGGCTGCACAGACGTCATCGAGTAGCACGATCGCCGGTGCAATCACCATTGTTGGTCTTGGGCTCGTGTGGGTGATTGTCGCAGGCAATTTTCCGTCACAGGAAGAGTTGTTCCCAACTACACCTGCTGAGGCTCGCCAGGTGGTACGTCCGTTGCCTTCACTGCCTGTGCCGCCCACGCTGGATCTCACCATTCCCACGTCGCCTCCGCTTCCTTCAGACGCAGCGATTGCGAGTCCAGGCGACGATCGGTCGCACGACGCCAATGTTGACATTCCAGTTGTGTCACGGCTGGATTCTCGTCCATTGCCGGCTGCGAGACTTAAGTGCGAAGCGGACATCGAACAATTATGTCCAGACTCTCCGGATGGTTCGGCGCGGACACGCTGTTTGCAACAGCGCGCAAAACAACTACCGCCGCTATGTCAAAACCAGTTAAAGGAGCAGTTTGTTAAGTGGAAGGAAGATCGTAATCGAGTGATGGCGGCGTGCGACGAAGATGTCAAACGATTCTGTCGAGCGGTGAAACCTGGAGGTGGGCAGATCCTCCAGTGTCTACAATCACATGGCCAGGAAGTTTCCGACCGATGTTATCAAACCCTCCCGAAGGGGACATTTTTCTTCAAATAGCTCTGTCGTCGTTAGTGCGTTGTGCCGTTGGTTTTTGAAGACACAGAGAATCTCAGCGTCACACCTGCTACCTCGATATGATCCCCGTCCTTTAGATCGTATTGTCCCATTACCTGTATGCCGTTAATGAGCAGAGGTTTCGTACTCTGAGAATGGCTGATGGAATAGTTGCGGCCTCGTCGGGCGATTGTCGCCGCAGCTTTAGGGGCAAACCAGCCGGTGAGGCGAATTGCCGACCCGTCTTGTGACCCGATGACATTGACCTGTTTCACGAGTGAATATTCTAGTTGGTCTGTTTTCCCAGCGATGACAACAACTGTCGCAATGAGAGTCGGCTCGTTGGGGGTAGGGTCCGTTCTTTTGAGCACCATGGTTCGATTAAGTTCGACAAATGGAGCCTGAAGCGCCGTGCCGGCTGCGGTGAGCTCTTGGAAAACCAGCCGGTGTCGGCCGATTGTGATGACGTCTGTGTCATGAAGTTGGTGGCGTGTGATGGCACGGCCATTAATGGCCGTGCCGTTGGTGCTCATCAAGTCTTCGAGAAAGAAGACGGCTTGAATCTTGACGATTCGCGCATGATGTCCTGAGACGGCGGGATCCTCAATCACGAGGCTGTTATCAGCTTTCCGGCCAATCGTTATTGTCTCATGCGTCAGTTCAATAGACTTTGAGTCTTGCCCCTGGAGTTTAACCAGTAGGGTGGCCGATTGTGGCAAAGTTTTTTGCATGTTGCTCTTTCCTATGCCAAGTCCTTGTGAAGGTTTACGCGGCGAATCGTTTTTTGATCCGCTCCCACAGGCTTGATTGGAACTCATTCCGTAGGGTCACGAGGACTACGGTCGTGTTGTCGTCGCCCCCGGCTTCATTGGCCATGACGATGAGTCGATCGGCCATGGTGTGGAGATCCTCCGATCCACTGAGGAGGTGAAGGATATCGTTTGGGCGGACAGCACGGGTCAGTCCATCTGAGCAGAGCAGGAGCATGTCTCCGTGCTTGACTGGGGTCTCGGTGAGCTCGACGTCGACGGTGCTTTCGACTCCGAGGACTTTGGTGACGATATTTCTACGGGGAGAGTGGAACGCTTCTTCTTCTGTGAGGAGTCCCTTGAGGATCTGTTCGGCCACCCAGGAATGGTCTGTGGTGAGCGCGTGAATGGCTCCGTCTCGAATGAGGTAGAGCCGGCTGTCTCCGACATGGGCAATGGCGAGCACGTCCTCGTGCAGCAATGCGGCAACGACGGTGGTTCCCATCCCGACATAGTCCGATCGGCTCCATGACTCGCGATGCACGCCGGTGTTTGCACCACGGACTGCGCTGGCGAGACGGTTGGCCGGTGCGGACACCGAGGCATCACAGGGACCAATCAGCGGCAGATCTGCCTGTTGGGCTGCTTCAGCCAGATGTGCCTTAATGGCATCCACCGCGAGGGCGCTGGCCACCTCGCCGGCGTTGCCCCCACCCATTCCGTCACAGACGACATAGAGTCCAAGTGGAGGATCCACGACAAAACAATCCTCGTTGTGAGGCCGCTTGAGCCCGGTATCGGTTTTCGCGCTATGCAATCGTTCGAGTGCCAGACGATACCTCTCTTAGGCCGCGAGACTCTGCAGGCAGGCGCGGAGCTCGCTTGCGAATTCATCCGCGCGCCGATAGCGGTGAGGCAATTCTTTCTGTAACGCGCGGTCCACGATTTCTTGGACCATTGGTGGAAGATCCGGTCTCACGGTCTGAATAGGGGGGTGCGGATGATGGGTGATGCTAAATAACACAGCCGACAGGTTGTCGGCCGTAAACGGCAGCTGCCCCGTGAGGAGTTCAAACAGCACGATGCCGAGTGAAAAAATATCCGACCGACCGTCCACTTTCTTGCCCGCGATTTGCTCCGGTGACATATACGTCGGCGTGCCCATGACAATATTCGTTTGTGTCTTGCTGCTCGAGGCCATCTTCGCAATGCCGAAATCCATGACTTTCACGACGCGATCCTTTGTGAGCATGATGTTTGCCGGCTTGATGTCGCGATGGACAACCCCTTGCTGATGGGCGTAGTCCAGGGCATCGGCGACGGTGGCAATAGTCAGAAGGACCTCGTTGACCGGCATCAAGTTGGGTTTTCGCGCCGACTGACTCAAGGGGGTTCCCTCGATGAGCTCCATGGCGATATATCCTAAATCGTCCTCTTCTCCCGCATCATAGATCGTCACGATGTTCGGGTGAGAGAGACGTCCGGTTGATTCTGCTTCGCGGAAAAATCGTGCCTTGATCTCTTGCAGTTTGTCGTCCTGATCGATGTGGTCAAGCCGCATGGTCTTGATCGCCACAAAGCGCTGAATCGTAGGATCTTTTCCCAGGTAGACCAATCCCATGGCGCCGCGCCCGAGTTCTTTCAACACTCTGTAGCGCCCCAACATGCTTGGTGTATAGCCATTGTTCATCGATGTAGCCGCTAGCCCTGTTGGTTTTGACGGAGCCGCTTCTTCTTGCTCTATATCTTCGTGCTCAGAGAGCTCCTGCACCTCTTGACGTTGAGTCTGTCTGGATAAAGTGAAGGCTTCACGTAGAGAGTTCTGATTCAGGACCCATGCGGCTGTGAACCAGATGCCAGATCCGACAAGACCGATCGCATATCCCATCGCGTATCGTGAGGGGCCTATCTGTTCAATGAGTGGGAGGCCAATGGTTTTGAACACTTTATGGGCGAAGAGCATGACGATAAGAGTTGTGAGTGGAAGGACGAGGCGGCGGAGCAAGCCTAATCCACGACCGTTGTCCGGGATTTTTTGAGAGGCCGTAAAGGCGAGGATCCAAAGAATGGTAAGGGCAAGCAGGTTGGCAAACAATCGAATGGCGGGAGGGCCACTGAGCGGCACATATGAAATTGAAACCGATTGGGTCAATGCGAGGTTGCTCAGCATGGGGCCGGCGAGGAGCGTGGCCAAGATGGCACAGATATAGGGAATGACCCAAGTCCAAGATTTCGACATGGCAAACGCGGTTGTCCGTGGATGTGCAAAGTGTAGCGGATAGGGAGAGAGAGTCAACGAATAGGGAGAAATGTGCAGCCGGCCTCTCGACACTCATGAAGTGAGATTGATGAGGCGTATCTTGCAACCCGGACACATGATTGTCTGGGAAAGATGCGGTGTGACCAATGGGAATTGCGCTACGAATGATGCGCGTTGAGAGCGGCTTTCTTGAGCGGGGTGAGCAATTTCTCGGACACTTTCAAATCGCCCCGGCCTGTCCCCACTTGGATGTCCGGCTTGGTGAGACCGTGGAAATCGCTTCCACCGGTGACCAAGAGGTCCAGTCGATTGGCTAGGTCGAGGTACTCTGTCGTCTGCCCCTTCGTGTGGGTACTGTAGTGGACTTCGAGGCCCCCGAGACCGTCCGCTTTCAATGCGGTCAAGAGCGTGTTCAGCCCTTCTCCCGATACTTTTGCCCAGGTAGGATGGGCCAGCACTGCCACGCCACCGGCGGCTCGGATCCAGGCGATGGCATCAGCTGGAAGGGGTAGTTCCCGCGCCACATACGCCGGGCGCCCCTCCGCCAGGTATCGGTCAAAGGCGTCTTTGGCGGATGAGACATATTTCTTTTCGATCAAGAGTCGCGCAATATGCGGCCGACCGACTGAATCCGTGCCGGCTAAGGCTCGCACCTCTTCATAGGTTATCTCCAGCCCCAATGCGCGCAATCGTTCGATGATCTGTGGATTTCGAGTATGCCGGCTCATGCGTAAGGCGGCGAGACGTCGAAGCAAGTCAGGGCTTTGCCAATCCATGCAATAACCTAGAATATGGAGCTCGCTCTTGCCGATGCTTGAGCTGATTTCTACGCCGGGAATGATTTCAATTCCCAGTTCTGCTCCGGCTGCAATGGCGTCGGGAATACCCGATACAATGTCGTGATCTGTAATGGCCAGCGCTGTGACCCCTGCTTTGTGGGCCAGTCGAAGCACTTCAGATGGTGATACGCTTCCATCGGAGTGGGTCGTATGAAGATGGAGATCGATGCGACTCATATCACGTGTGGAGTAAGCTGCCGGGAGCCGCTTGTTGAGCGGCAAGCTGCGCGGTAAAGGCAGCGCCTGGTCCATTACCGCCGTCGCGCTCACCTTCGTTGTACGATAACACGCGGAGGATAGAAGTGAGCCGGAGCAACTCGTTGTGCGCGAGGCAAAACTCCCATCGGCGTGGGTGGTGATGCCGTAAATAGTTGTCGATGGTAAAGGTTTCATACAGTAAGACGCCATTCGGCTTAAGAGAATCGATGAGGGCGGAGAATAAAGCACGATGGAGATAGAAGAACACGATGATCACATCATAGGTCTGCTTTGGAAATTCCGGCCGTTCCGCTGTCTTTCGTTCTAGGTCCACCGTCTGGACAGTGAGGTTCGGGAGATTCCGTTGTTTCGCCGTGGCGGCGAGCTGCGCCATGGCCTGTTCATCGTGGTCTATCGCATCGACCTGGAACCCGTGCGAGGCGAGATAGAGTGCATGACGTCCAGACCCAGCTGCAACGTCCAGCGCTCGGCCTTTGGGCAACCGATGGAGCTGTTGCGCTAAAAATAATGATGGAGCTGGGTCAGTCTGCTGCGGCTGATGCGCCATGCGGGTTCGCTCCACCTTCACACCGACCGATCCGGTCATCTGCGAGAGAGGCGGAGCCAGTTTTCTGAGCCAGAGTGAGACCTTGGCCACCGGGAACTCCGTGAACAACATTTCGAGAATCTTCTCCGTGAATGTTTCCAAAAGCGCAGAGTCCTGAGTTTCACCCAACTCCACGATCCGCTCAGCGACCCGGGCATAGTCGACAGTTTTATTGATTTGGTCGGCAGTTTCGGACGGTGTTCCTTCGCAGTCCAATTCCAGATCGATCGCTAACGGCTGCGGTCGTCTTCGCTCAGCCAGCGCGACACCACAACGCCCTTGAAACTCCAACCGTTCAACTACCACGCGATAGGCCATGTGTGCATTGTCACGGATTAGATTTCCGGCTGTCAAGATATCGTTAATGGGGTGTGCAAGATGGAGGACGCACGTATGCGAGCCCGTGCACTTCAACTACGTGGCAGCGAAGGTTCTTGCTTGGCCTGCATGGGTGAGATTTAAAGAGGGGGGGGCGTCGATGAACTTAGAGTGGCCATTGAGAAAATCCGTCATAGTTTGTGTTTGGAATGTGAGGAGTTGAGTGGCCTGGCCCTGCTGTGATCACCCTACAGCTATCGTGCCTTCGGTGCTGAACCCTATTTTTGACATCGTTACGGGTGCGGTTCCGGCTTCCTTCAGTTTATCTCCCAGGCCGGACGCCAGAAGCGTTTGCTGAAGGTCTTCGGCGGTGTGGTCAAGGAGAAAGTCCAGCGCGATGACCGCATAATGGAGAGGGTGGCCATGTGGGCCATCGATACGAAAGACATGCGCACGGTTGGTTCCTTCCTCGAAATCAGCGATATGGTGCTTGGGGAACTGTAGGCGTAGATAGAGGCGAATGACAGCGAACTTGGCTAGATTGTTCACGTACGTCTTTCTGCTTTTCCCAATTTATAGAGTCCACAGTATTGAAAGGGTTTGTCTTGCCTGTATCATCCCCGGGGAAACCCACAACTCTATTATATACGCCCGCGATCTCTTAAAGTCAGAAGATTGAAATAGGGCAGTCAGGCTGGACTGCTTTCGTGGTTCCAAGCCAAACACCGTCACCCCTGTTTGCGCTACCTGTCACGATCTCGGTATGCGCAAGATGATGGATAAAAACCTATCATCTCGCTGTGTTGTCTGCTCTCCTGTGTGAGCATCTGACGTTTACCCTGTTGATTGAATGAGCCCCCTCGTCATTTGCGAATACCTAGGACTAGCCCACGTGACATTGCCTGTTGGAGTTTGCTCGTTGGTGATTGCAAACGGATGGATCATTTCTTGCTCACACGACAGATACCGGCAAATTTTCCCCATGCGAAGTTCTGCCGCAGCACGATATCTTATTGAAATTCCACCAATTGTATTGCTCATCGATTAGGCAATGTGTGAGGCGCTGTGATACGGCGAGCTATTCCATACTTATCCACACGCTTATCAACATCTCGTACACATCTTTTGTGGACAGCGCGAACGAGGGGAGCAATGTCTCAAGATCTCTCTGCTCTTCCTGCCGCGGCATTCACTGCTAATGTCGTCGAAATGCTTGATTGTGCAAGGTGTTTATTCATTGACCCCTACTTTAGTACTGCAGGGTGTGCCGATAAGTGCTCATGGGGTAAAAATCGGGCATGCCTTCTATGGTTGCTCATTCCTCATCCACAATTTCGCATCAAATGCGGGGAACTACGC
>JBDTSF010000149.1:0-9211 GCA_039931295.1 Nitrospirota bacterium
GCACGACTACGTCCCGGTTCGCAACATACGCCGCAGTCGCGTGCTTCGCCTCTTTCCCGTAGGGCTGCTTCAGGTCGGGACAATCGATGTCTTTCAGATAGATCGTTTCGTTGCGGCCCTTGTGGCGAATCGTCACTCGATCGCCCTCATGAACGGTGGCGACCCTCGCGACAAAGTCTGCCGCCCATGAGAAATCAGGGCACACAGCCGCCAAGGCGAGCACAAGACCGGCCAGAATGTGATGCTTCGACATGATTCGCTGCGCTAGCCTCGCTTGACCATAAGGATGTACGCCCATGGGATAACGTATACAAACCGGGCTTGCTCATACACTGTTCGAGACACAGTATCCATCCACTGTGATGGGCCAGAACGCGATCGCTCACATGAAGCGAGGGATGGCACTGACGATGCAGATTGAACGGACGACCAGCGGGGCACGAACGTGAGCACCATGTGTGTCAACTGGTTTCCCCTTGTGATTCGGGGGCTGAGGACCGTTCTCGTCGCTGACTAATTTCAGGGTTATTTATTGATTAAAGCCCCTGGTGGCACAAACTTATATATGGATCCAGCCTCCGATGCAACGGAGGAGTATTACGCAAGCACCCCTGCACGTGCAGGATCGCTGCTAGCAGGCTGCTGAAAAAGTCCGGCGGCGGCGTTCTCGCATCGTTCAGACCCTCAACGTACCCCAAGGGTACGCCTCGGGCCTTCACTCGCTGCGGCCTTGCTGGACGGCCTTTTGAGTAGCCTGAGGGGCCGTGCTCATGTTGCGCTAGCTGTGCGGACCTTCGATGTGCGTGCGTGCCAACATAGTTTTTCCGCAGACTGCGAGAGATCTGGTCTCCCGTGGATCACACCCATACTCCTCTTTTAAGGCAGACTGAACCAAAGCAACCTCAGCGCCGGTTGCATCGAAACCTGAAAGTGCTCGGTTGTCACAATGGCGACCGGAATCATGTCGTATTCATGGAGCCGGCCAATCGGTGGATGGATGTCAAGGGTCACATGGAGGCCCACATGGTATGTGAGCAGCGGCCTTCAGCAAATTAGGACGAGGGCCGATAGGCTCGGCGGTATTCCCTAATTGCGGGCTTCCCGTTTGTATCAACAACGTTCGTGCCTGGAAGGGAGGGAGCGGTACCCCTGACTGGGCTAACGCAATACCTTGGAGATTTGCAGCTGCACCGGCGACGATTGCCGCAGCGCTCGATGTGCCATTAAAGCCCCCTGTATACCAAAAGCCAGGATCGGCAGGACGATCTGGAGCCATATATAAATCACCGTATCCTGTCGTCACGACCCCAGATCCCCACCCCTGCAGATCAATGCGGCTGCCGAAGCTGGAAAACCCTTCACGTTGGCGGTCCGCTCCACTGCTCGGTGGTTGCCCTGCGCCCACGATGATGGCTCCGGAGTCCTGCAAGGTCCGGTCGAATACGCCAGCGCAGGCGGCCTGGTCTAAATTCACCCCTCCGTTTCCGGCAGCTTCTATCACCACAAAACCTTGCGCCACTGCGATTTGAATCGCATCGAAGACAGAGGGAAGCACTTCGATGGGCCCAAAGTTTGGCAACCCACAGACCGGATACTGTTGCTCAAGCAGGATGACATCTCCCGCTGACCCGTTCGACACTGCGAGGAGAATGGCATTGGCCGGGTTATATCCTAGGTTCAACGTATTGGCAGGAGCCAGACCGACCTTAGCACCCCAGGAAATGCCGGTGACGCCCCTCGTATCGCAATCCGCAACTATTGCGCCAAGGACGGCTGTGCCGTGTTCTCTATTGATGCGGTCACAAGGAGCAGTGCACTCCAGTTCCTCGAAACCAGGTGGGTAATTGGTGTCTCCGGGATTCAGAAGCAAGGTCACGCCACCGGTAGTAGTAAGATCGTCATGCGTGCGTAGCCAGTTGTACTCAATATCGTAGATCGTCACACCGTGACCATTGCCTCCTGGAATCGTCCAAGAAAAACGGGCCTCAATGCCACCGGGGGCAGGATCGAGATAGACCTGCTTCCGAGTGAAATCAGGCGGAATCCACGGCGGTGGCTGCGGTAACGGCGCTGGTGCGGCAATCTCTACATTCGACACATGCTTCATCTCCGCAAGAAAAGCGGCAGCATCTGTGCCGGGCTGCAGGGTCATTTCAACCCACAGATTCAAGTCGGGCAAGGGCTTACCCACACGGCTCCTTTCCCTGGACCGCAGTTCATTCAGCTTCTGCTCCGGCAAGCTAAACAGCTTGTTGTGGCTCACCACTGCGTCTCTGAGGCCAGGCGGGAGACCTTCCAAGGGTCGCTCCACATTAGTGCCCTCCTGAAACTTGACATGAACGCTCTTCGACGAATACCCGGGTGGAATGGTTGGGGGAGTAGCTTCTGTCGCCACTGGAGGACCACTGGGGGAATCCCCTCCACAGCCGGTCATCACAAGCAATGCGCTGCTGACGAGACAGACGAGTACGCTGGCGTATCCGGTCCTCATGGCTCTCTCCTCAGCGATGAAAGAATGGGGACTGGACTGGGCGCGGGAGGGCTCACTGCCCTATATTTATGAGAGCAGAAGGAGCAGTTGCAGCGGCTCGAAAAAGAGAAGACCGCGCTATGGAGAATAGGGCATACGTGCACACCGAGAGCTGTGCGTGACCTGAGACAGTTATTCGCCTGACCCTGGCTTTGCATACGCGTATACTTCAATAACAAAGTGGCTCCAGCTAGGTCGTCCGTTCAACCAAGAGGGATGCACAACCAAACGTGTTATGGAGCTTGTCTTGCGTGACATGTGACATATGGAGCCGGCGATCCGGATTGAACGGACGACCTGCGGTTTACGAATGTGAACAAGACGCGATTTAAAAGGCTCGGTGTTTCAATGGTTCCCCTTTTTTTTGTTTGAATACCGAGGCTTAGGAATATTCCCGAACTTCTATTGAATATAGAGGTGCTCGTGGATTCCAACAGCTTTTAGCACAAATTTAGCACAATATTCTAGGGTGACCCCCTTAGGATGAGACAGTTTGGAATGAGCACGCTCCGTTCCTGAGTTTCCCTCTACAATCACTTTCCCATAGTTTGCCTGCTTGCATGAGAAAACTGGAAATTGCTGACACTTTTTAACGGGTTGACAGTCGACCTTCGGCTGTCACAGAATATTGGTAGAATTATCCGGCCTGAACGGATCATCCTTCGATTCACCACCATGTTTGTAAAGAAAATACCTGTGACCGTCATCTCCGGGTTTCTTGGTGCCGGCAAGACGACTCTCGTCAATCATTTGCTCACGCACAACACCGGCACCAACATTGGGGTGATCGTCAATGAATTTGGAGAGGTGGGGATCGACGGCGACCTCATCGTCGCCGACGAAGAAGCCCTGATAGAGATACGCAACGGCTGCATCTGCTGTACCGTGCGTACCGACCTGGTGGCAGGCGTGAAGCTCCTCTTGGAACGCAGTGACTTTAACCTGGATCGCCTGATCATTGAAACCTCAGGGCTGGCCGACCCAGCGCCGGTGTTGCAGACCTTTCTGGCCGACACTGAGCTGTTGGCCCGCGTCGAACTGGAATCGGTCGTGACGCTGGTCGACGCAGCCAATTTCCAACATCAGATCGACGACGCCATTGCACGTGAGCAGATTGCCTTCGCCGATCTGATTGTCCTGAACAAAGTCGATCTGCTCGAAACTGATAAACTTACGTCGCTGGAACGGAATCTGCGGAGAATCAATCCAATCGCTGCCATTATCCGCACCAATAATTCCGAGGTGGCCCCCGATACACTGCTCGGCGTGCACCGATTCTCGTTGTCCAATGTGCTCGCGATCGAACCCGGTATTCTGCAGGACGAGCATGACCATGAACACGACAATTCACTTACCTCCTGTGCGGTTGAGACCAGCCATGCGCTTGACCCGGACCGCTTTAATCGCTGGGTCAATCAACTGGTTCAGCAGCAAGGACGGCACATCCTGCGCATGAAAGGGGTGCTGAGTTTCCAGGGCGAGGCGCGTCAGTTCTATTTTCACAGCGTGCACATGCTGTTGGACGCGAAGCCGGGTCGACCCTGGCAGTCCGCTGAGGCGCGCCAGAGTCGATTCGTGTTCATCGGCCGCCATCTCGATAGTGCCGTACTGCAAGGCGGCTTTCTCGATTGCGTGCACGACATCTCTCATCGCCCTGTCGCTCAATCTGTCTGTTAGCCGGAGCGTATCATGAGACTTCAACATTACCTCGGCGGTCTGGAAAATCTTGGATCAGTCAATTTTTTTGACAAAAAAGTGTTCATGGCGGAGTGGGAAAAGCGCATCTTTGGCATTCACACGGTGATGATGGCCGAAAGCACTCATTTAGATAAAGCCCTGCCAAAATATCCACTCTCGCAAGTACAGACAACGTTCAAGGACATATGGACCTGGGCCTCGCTGCGGACCGGGGCCGAAAGCATGCAGCCGTTCGAATATTTCAAATATCGCTATTACGAAAAATGGCTGATGGGCATCAGTCAGTTCTTTGTCGATCGCGGCTATGTGAGCGCCCAAGAATTGGCCACATTAACAGAGCATTACCGCAAGAATCCGGAGGCGCCACTACCAGACCGTACGAACACGGCACTCAAGGAACAGATAGTCAGATATCTTCATCACGGTGACTCAGGTCTGCGCGCACCCGTTGCTCCAGCTCGCTTTACCGTCGGGGACACCGTCTACGTTGCCGATCCGATGGCCGCTGATCACACTCGACTGCCGGGTTTTTTGCGGAACAAGAAGGGCGCCGTTACCGAAGTGTACCCGGGTGCGTTCGAATATTTTGTGTCGACGGGGCCGGATGGTCTGACTGGGCCGCAGCATGTGTATTGCGTGTCGTTTGATGCCTCAGAAATTTGGGGAGCAGACAAGAGCGAGCCCAATACCGTCATTTATGCCGATCTTTTTGACGCCTATCTCGAGCCTGCGCATTAAATTCAGGCGAAGGGCATCGCATGTCCTCACTATTTGAGCACGATAAGGATCGCGAGGCTGCCAGCGCCGCCAAAGTCCGCGCACTGGAAGCACTGCTAATAAAAAAGGGCGTGCTCGGCAGCGATTCGGTCGATGCGGTGCTCAGTCATTTCGAAACCGTTGCCGGCCCGTTTAACGGCGCCCGTATCGTGACGCGCGCATGGCTAGACCCGGAATACAAACGTCGGTTGCTGGACGATACTCCCAAGGCCATCGCCGAACTGCAATTCCCTGGCATGACTGGCGCTGAAGGCGAGCACATGAAGGCCGTTGCCAACAGTGCGACGGTGCACAATCTGATCATCTGTACCCTGTGCTCGTGCTACCCCTGGCCAGTGCTGGGGCTGCCACCCTACTGGTACAAAGATCCGGTCTTCCGCGCGCGCGGCGTGCGTGAACCACGGGCCGTGCTGCGTGAGTTCGGTGTGCAGGTTTCGGCAGACAAGGAAGTTAAGGTATGGGACAGCAGCGCGCAGATCCGCTGGTTTGTCATTCCTGAACGACCGGATCACTCAGAGCATCTGAACGAAGCACAACTCGCTGCCCTGATCACGCCGGAAGCCATGATGGGGGTGGCGCTGGTTCCTTCTCCACCAGCTCCATAAGGCATCTCATGTTTACTCGATTCGAAGAATATGCCGCGACTCAGATGCTCGGGCAACCCGACTCGCCGCCGCGCAATGACGGTAAGCTGTTCTTTAGCGAAGGGTGGCAACGCACGGTGTTCGGTCTGGCGCTGGCATTATCGAAAGAGGGCCATTTCGAGTGGGAGGACTTCAGACACAATCTGATTAATGCGATTGCGGCTTGGGAAAAGAATGCCTCCGCTGGCGAAGTCACGTGGGACTATTACGAGCAGTACGCAATGGCGCTGATTGAACTACTTGAACAACGTGGCATGCTCAAACCGGGTGAACTGGAGCGGCAGATGAGGCTAGATGAAGCAAGCAAGTGACTGCCGTCATATCCGTCTGCTCCGCGTCCCGTTAGTTCGTCTCTACACACATCCGCATGGTCAATTTCAGAATTCAGGTTATGGCCACTGGAGCATCTACACGAGGCCACTGGATTAAACACCCGACGTGTTTCCTGACAACGCAAACATTCGAAAGCAGCGCACGCGTTCCTGTCAGCCCTCACCCTGGGACGAACGGCTCTATGATTCACCGTGACCAAGCCGTTGTGGAACGATGCTATGCCCTGAACACACGGTCATCGACTCACACTCAAGGTGTTGAAGGAGGACGTATGTCAGAGCGATCGATCAATCAATCCGATACGGCGTCGCTTGATCTTCTCACCCTTGCATTGGTCGTCAGCGGGCTGGGTGTCTGCACGGACGAGACCGTTTCAGGTCTTCGTCGTTATATCGAGTCCAAAGCGATCACGCACACCGCGAGGGATTTCGATGCATCCCTTGAGCGTGCGAAACGGCACTTTGCCCAAGGAGACGCTCACTTGTTTCTCTGCGACGGAGAACCCTGTCAGCAACGGAGACGTTTCGAAGCCACCTCCAAGGCGCTGCAGCATGAGGCTGAACACATCGGTTGCCGGATTTCACCCACGGCTTGCCAAGGCCCCTGCAAACAAGCGCCAGTGGCGTTGTTGCGTGTGGGGCATGGATGTGAATTCTTTTCCCAATTCGTCCACCATCGAGAGTGGGAGGCTGTATTGGGCTTTGCTCAACGAGCGGCTCAAGCGAAGACCCTGCTCGTCGATGCCGGAACGGCGCAGCCATTCCGGTTCGATCCCGTTCATCAACCGGAAAAGCCGAGTGCGGCGCTCGAATCCGTCCGCTTCCTGTTGGGACATTTCGAAGGTGCGGTGGAGTTGCCTCTGGAGCAACGATCCATCCATAAGGAGGTCGTCGGAAGTTGGGAGGCCGGGGGACGCTTTCTGAGTCTCCGGATGGCTGCCACGTATCGACAGACGAATGGCTCATGGGATCGGCATCAGGCCTTTATTATCCTCGGTCCGGACGAAAAGACTGGTGCACTCGTGAGTCGCGCCTACACGGACGGGGGAATGATCCACGAGTTTCATATCGTCATCGAGGAGAGTCGACTGATGTTTGCGGAACGGGTGCCGCACCACGTGCCTGCCGTGGCCGCTCGAAAAGTGCTCACCCCCACCACGCACGGCTATGAGGAGACTCTGGAACTTGATCGAGGCCTCGGGGTCTTCGAACCCTACTACAGTATCCCCATTCAGAGAAAGAACGGCTCGGCTGCTTCCTGATTTCTCTGAGAGAGAGGCAAATGATCTCGAAATGTACACCACTCCTGAGTTAGGAGGCAGCTTCATCCTCCTCGTCGATCATCTCCCACTGCTCGCTCCCGTTTTGCTTCCGATTCCATGAACAACTCAATCATTCGGGTTTTGTAGGGAAAGACGAACGGTTTAGGAATGTGACCAAAGCGTTTTTAAAAAGGCTCGGTGTTTCAAATGGTTTCCCCGTTTTACGTTTGAATACCGAAGCTTAGGAACGTTCCAGCGGCTCTATTGATTTCAGAGGCTCTAGTGGATTTCGATATGTTTTAGCACAAATTAGCACAAGCGCTGCCTGATGCTTCAAGTACTGATCGGCCCCCCGACCTGTATCCTTTGCGGGCAGACGTACATTATGTTCGTGAAACATGTGCCTCAGACCCTAGGCCTTCTCTTTGACCTTGAGTTCGTTCTTCACCAACTTCACCCCGGGGACCTGCCATGCCGCCCAAGACGCGTGGGCACTGGTCACGATGTCTGAAATCTCACCACTCAGAGAGACGACACCCCCAAACGTCTGAACGAGAATACCGGCATTCTTCAGTTGTGAGTCCTTCGCAATCTGCTCGGCAACTCGTGTCGTTATCGCCTCATCCTTGTCATCGATCACCTTGCGTATGGACGGAGCAATGACTTGAAGATTATTCTTCACACTCGTAACCCCGGGGATCTCTTTCGCAATTCCTTCCGCTGTCTTACTTGCTTTGTCAGGATCCACCTTGCCATGAATTATCACCGCACCACGTGACGCTTCGACAATGATCTCCCTCCCCTTGATCCGGGCATTGGCAAACAACGCAATCTTCGTCTTCGCCGTCAACCATGTGTCCGTGATCGGCGTTTGCCCATCAGCTGTACCGAGTGCAATTGCCGATCCGGTGAGGAGGACCTGACTGAGGACCAGAACCGTGCAGAGTCTCAGAATATAGCGTGTGTTCATCATGTTCTCCTTACGCGAGAGGTACAGGTCCATCGGTAATCGGTGTTCGTGAGTTGGACCTGCTTCATGGATCTATTCCTCCTTGCCCACACGTTTCAACGCCGGCATCGCATGCCACGCGTCCGCCCACCTTATCAGCGCGACATTGTTCTCGGCATATCGTTCTTGGACTTTGCCGACAAATTCCTCATAGTTCCCTTCAATCCGCTGCAAGTCCTCATCGGTAATGCCTCATTGCTGTTTCAGTTCACCTTTGAACTGTATCCATTTCTCCCTGAGTTGATCTGCATTCATCGCGCTTCCTCCTGTGTAATGAATCGATGCATCAACTTCACCTTGATCTCCGATCATCACGGCAAAAATCTGTCGGATAAGCGACAGCCCTCCCACCCACCTACCCAGAACAATGTGCCGTGAGACCGAAAGATTGGCACCAACATGATCCCGATTCGGGACTGAACCCAAGAAATCCAGAGACTTAAGAATCAATCGCGCTCCGAACGAACAGGAAGCGCAGGAGATCGGACAGTCAGCGGACTTTGTAACTCGCAGTATCACTTTGGTTGCAATGCGTGTGACAGTCAAGACATTCAACAAAACAACGCACTTCCCCACCCTATCACCCTGCGTGATTCTTCACAAAGTTTTTGAAAAAAGATGGGGAAGAGGTGAGCTTCGCGCTTAGCTGGGAAGGATGCTGGCTCCCCGAACTATAGCCTTTGCGAACCCTGAGATTGGAGTTTCCTAGGTCGCGACAAACTGGTTAGGAATCTGAACAAGACGTTTTTAAAAAGGCTCGGTGTTTCAAATGATGTCCCCGTTTTACGTTTGAATACCGAAGCTTAGGAACGTTCCAGCGGCTCTATTGATTTCAGAGGCTCTAGTGGATTTCGATATGTTTTAGCACAGGTCCAGGTTTTATCTGGCGGGGCTTCTCTAACCTTTTGAAAAAATGGAGCCGGCGATCCGGATTGAACGGACGACCTGCGGTTTACGAA
>JBDTSF010000150.1:0-3366 GCA_039931295.1 Nitrospirota bacterium
GGAATCAGTGAATGACCTTCGTGTGCAAATCCGGGAACTCACCAACGCCAATCTTGATCTGCGAGCTCAGCTGAAGGAACAATCAGGCACGATCGAGAGATTAAAAGCCGAATTCGAGAAACGTCACAACGAGAAAAATCCTGGAATCTCGAAGCCTTCATCAAGACCTAAGACTTCTCGCAACCAGGAGACACCCTAAACCGTTATACATTCTGGTCGCCCTTTCGGTTGTGTTAGGCTGCCGATGGGCAAACACTCAACGACTATGGCTCATCATACACAACGTGCTCTTGTCCTGCTGATCGGAATCACTTTGGCCTTGTCTGCCTGCGCGACAGGGCCTGATTTGGATTTAACGATCCATGAATCAGACCGAGGCGCGGTGTATGTGGAACGGATTCCCGATCGATCGTTCCGAGCCGCTCACCCCATCACATTATCGGTAGATACGTTGGCCCGAATCCTTCGCGGCGTGGCGGTCAAGGAAGACAGAGGCCCATTTGGAAACCTAATCATAGGTAGGCGAGGTGCCGTTCGAGCGTTTAGGGACGAGGATATTCAGTTCCTAGCGCCGCTCCTGACAGAGGGACTCACCAGAGCTGCGTCGGACCAGCAGGTAGGGTTCCGCATCATCCAACCGGGGATGAATGATTTGGCGAAAGGCTCGCTCTACGCCAACGGACAATCCCTGTATCTGACTGTGCCCTGGCTGACCCCCATGTCCTCGACCGGAACTGGCCCGCCGGCACTACCGCCCACGATCTTCTTTACCCCGGAGTCGGCAAAGCGTCCGGATTCGTATCGCGACGCGCGCTCGACCGAAATGACGCTGGTCATCGACTATGGCCTACTCGCCTCACTCCCCATCGATTTAGGATCACCACCGCCCGGTCAGCCCACTGGTTCACCTCCCACCGCGACTGGACAGACCACTGCTCCAGTACGGGCGACACAGACAATCCAATCGCCGACTCAGCCGAGTGAGCGTGAATGGGATGAGATGAGAAGGGAGCTGCAAGGTCTCAAACGGCAGTTAGCCGAGCAAGAAGCTGAACGAAATGCACAGAAACAAAATGGGTCTTCCAAACAGAAAACCCCGGTGATTCCTTAACACCTATTACCGGTGACAGGCTCCATTCTTCTTCTGTTCCTCAATGGTTCTCCACCCGTTGGTCGAGTTCGCCCCCTAAGAGCCCGGTCTCGGCTAATTCGCCCATCGACTTCCAGAAATCCATGCGCTGCCGCTGAATGAGTTGAAGACTTCTTTTTCGGTCAATTTCTTCAAGCACATCAGGTACCTTTTCCCGTTCTATGAGCTTCAGAACCGGCAGTGCATCCTGCAGCTCATGTGACTTCTCGATCAGCGTCGTACGCTTGATGTCAATGGCGGCCTGATTGGAGATGGCCTTGAGCAACCTGATCTCTTCGCCGGTGAACACTTGCGGAACAGACGGGTAGCTATTGATCACGCCCACGGCCTTATCCCGCACCATTATCGAGATCGAAAGCAAGAAGCACAGGTCTTCTTTCTTGCCCTATCCGAATACATATCCTTGTAGGTGTACTCACGTCATCCAAGATATCTGGACCGGTGAAGTTCTGATATTCCTCATAAAAGTTTTTCAGCCTGCCGACCACCTGCTCGAAGTTCTTCGAATCTCCATTTTAAATTAACAATTCTTTAACACCGCTGTTATCTCGCCATCATCTATGAGGGCTACCTTCCCGCCCACGTAAGACAATCGGTAGGCCCCCCCCCCAAAAAAATGGAGGTAATCGAATGAGACGACCGTGGTTCGCGACCCTCGTCTGCGTGATCGGCCTTGGATTGATCGCCCAAGCCAACATGGCCCAAGCTGGACTTGAGGATGTTCTCTACGAGAAAGGTCAGATCACTAAAGAAGAATGGCTTAAGACGAAAGCTGATCAGGAGAGACAAGAAGCCATTATTCAATCTGAAAGAGCCGGGACCGAAAAATGGTATGAAAAACTCAGCATCCGCGGCTATACCCAGCTCCGTTATAATTACGTCACCGATGATAAAAAATTGATCAGCGAGTACGATAGCTCCATCGGTGATAATACCGGCTTCCTGGTCCGCCGTGCCCGCATCGTCATCTCCGGAGATGTCCATGAGCGGGTGTCCCTGTACCTTCAGACTGATTTTGGGGCCACCCCCCCCGGAACTACCAATACTAGTAACAACCAAAACTTCGCCCAACTCCGAGACCTCTATGCCGATGTGTTCCTGACGCAGGACAAGGAATGGCGTATTCGAGGAGGGATATCGAAGGTGCCTTTTGGGTTTGAGGTGTTACAGTCCAGCCAACAACGTCTCGCGTTGGACCGGACCGACGCCATCAATAGCGCGGCACCCAATGAGCGGGATACCGGGTTTTTCCTTTATTACACTCCGGTTGAGACCAGAAAATTATTCCGCCGTCTGGTCGACAAAGGCCTCAAGGGGAGCGGAGACTATGGCATGTTGGGGGTCGGAGTATATAACGGTGAGACGTTGAATGTCGCGGAAGCCAATGACAATAAACATGTCGTGCTGCATTCCACCTACCCCTTCGAATTGCCCTATGGGCAAATCGTGCAAGTCGGAGTTGATGCGTACCGGGGGACAACGAATGTCAACGCTGGTGCTGTCGCGCCATTAGCGGGAGGAGCCGCCGTGAATCCGTCACTGCAAAACGGCGGGAACATCAACGACGAGCGAATTGGCGCTCACTTCGTACTATATCCTCAGCCCTTCGGGCTCCAGGCAGAATGGAACTGGGGCAGAGGTCCAGAACTCAACGCAGCCCGCACAGCTGTTCAGGAAGGGTACCTACAAGGCGGATACGTTCAAGCCATGTATAAGTGGAACAATATGATTCCTTACATACGCTGGCAAGAATACAACGGCGGAAAGAAGAACCGGACCAATTCACCCTTTAATATCGTTCGGGAAACGGAAATCGGGGTGGAATATCAATTCAGCAAGGCGCTTGAGCTGACCGTCGCTTATTCCTGGATGAAACGTACGGATACGGTAACTGCGCCCTATGCCATCCACGATGGTCAGGTTGCCCGTTTTCAATTACAGTGGAATTATTGACGACGGCCTCTGGGAGGGGCGACGGATAACCCGCCTCTCCCAGTTTGGTCGTTTGGAACAAGCAGACGTATCAGGGGGGAGTTAACACTGCCGTAACATTCATGTAATGCCTTGGTAACAGAACAAGACCATCCTTTGAAGAAGGATGATGCGATGATGAAAGGAGTTTCAATGAAAAGATTAACTGCCAGGTCCAGTCTGTGGTGTTTCGCCCTCCTTGGGGCTCTTGCTTCCAGTCTCCCATCGGCATATGCCGATGATGC
>JBDTSF010000151.1:0-3117 GCA_039931295.1 Nitrospirota bacterium
GATGCATCGTCACCAGGCTTTTTGTAATGAAGAGTCCCAGCTGAGCTCCCTGAGCGTTGGGGAGGGCAGACGGTACCTTGGAAAACTCCTGGAAGAGTTTTCCAAGCTGGCCTGGATCAATCCCGCAGCCGGTATCGGCAACACAGGTTTGGACAAAGCCCTCTGGGGTCGTCTTGAATTCGACGGTCACTCGGCCGCCTGCCGGCGTGAATTTGATGGCGTTGCCGATAAGATTCCAGAGGATCTGTTCCAGTTTGTCGCCGTCCCCCTGAATTGCTGGAAGCTCATCGGCATGCTCGATCTCAAGTGTCACCATCTTTTCGGTTGCGACGGTGCGTAAACTGTCAGCAACCAAGAGGGCTGTAGATTCAATGCATATCGGTGTGAGGCGGAACACGTCATTTTTAGAGTCCAAGCGGGACCAATCGAGCAATTGATTGATGATTCGGGTGAGCCGATTCAAATTATGTCCGATGCGAGTGAGGTAGGTCATTTGTTGTTCGCTGACGGGTCCTGCAATACCGTCGCGCATATTGTCTGCAAAGCTGCGGATCACGGTCATGGGGGTGCGGAGCTCATGGGATGCGACAGAGAGAAACAGCGACCGCCTCCGGTCTTGTTCCTGAAGTTGTTCGTTGGCGACAGTCAATTCCTTTGTACGTTCTGCAATACGTTGCTCGAGGTTTTCCGTCAGTTCTTCGAGGTGGGCATAGGCGTTGGCATTGTCGATGGCCGCAGCCACGTGACCTGCAATCGTCATCAGCATGTGGAGATCCTCATCCGTGCAGGGTTGTGCGCCCCGGTCTGCGGCGAGGTACCCGATAATTTGGTTCTGGCTCTGGAGCGGCACTGCGACGAAGGACGTCACCTCGGCGTGGCGAGCCAACTCTAGTATCGGTGGGTGCAAGCGATCGGCCACGGACTCAACATTCTGGATGAGTAACGGCTTGCCATGAATCAACAGGTCGGCTCGGAGGCTGCCATCGTCCTGGATCGGGATTTCATAATTGCGCGCTGCCTCCGCAATGTCCGGCGAAACTCCCGCGATCTGGGCCACATACGCCGTGTTTTGTTCGCGCCGCCGCAGCATCACAAACATCCGCGTAAAACCACGATTGGCGATCAGGAGATGCTGGACGGTGTTGAAAATCTGGTCCAAGTCCAGCGTCCTGGCGATGGCTGTACTGACTTGATGTAACGTGGTCAATTGACCGACCTGGTGTTCGATGGTCGCCATGTTCATGGTGATGGCGAGGTTCCTTTCCGCTAATGACTCGGTCATGAGATTGAACGCGCTCGTCAGTTGGCCGATTTCGTCTCGGCTGGAGGGGATGAGGGGCATAGGCGAGCGTCCCTCGGCCACTTGTTGAGCGACACCGGCGAGGCGTATGAGCGGCTTCGTGATACGGAGTGAGAGCATGTAGGCGCCGAACGCGCTTGCGCCGATGATGAAGGCGGTAAAGACGAATATATTTCTGATCATCTCTGCGAGTTCGTATTCCAGGTGTGCGTTGGTTAATCCTATTTGGACCACACCAGATACAAGTGACTGCTGCGTCCGGGATGAGCCGGCGCGTCCTTCCTCCAACTGAAGGAAATTGGAAGGTAGCGAGGAGGTCCCTGATTCCGTTCGCAGCACCGGCATGGCAAAGTCGTACACCTGTTCTTTCCATGCAAATCGATCTTTGAGTGTGTTCGAGATGGGCAGGGGTGTGATCTGAGGAGCGGTGCTCGATAATGTCACGAGCTGTTTCGCGATCTGACTGTCGGGGTAGAGAGGGTGACCTACGGATCGCATAAGACTGGAGGAGGATTGGCGTGCTCCCTTTGTGTACTGAGCGAGCACAGTTCCGTCTGGGCGAGTGATCACCACATAGACCACCTCCTGGACCGCCACGAGGCTGTCAATGAATTGTTGGAGCGTGATGCGATCTTCGGCCACGAGGCCCGCATATCGGAACCCGGCATTGTTCACCACGCTCGTGAGGAGAATCGTTCCCAGTTGCTGGAGGCTTTTGGTCATCGCCTCTCGCCTCTCCAAGATGTAGTACCAGCTCAAGGTCGAACAGGCGATGATGAGAATGAAACTGAAAAATAACACCAACTTTGTACGCAAGCTGAGGTATCCGTGCGTGGGTAGCGGCATCGGAGCCATGGATTCTTCCGACGGGTCAGGAGCGCTCACTTGCACGGTCGAGTTAATATGTTTCATCGATGAGACTCGTCAGCCCATTTGAAAACGTAATGCCGAGGAACTTCGCAGTGTTGAGATTGACAGTGATCTTGAGTCGCTCGATTGGAACCGGGTCGAGCGGCAGCTGCCGCTCCCCGTCGAGAATGCGTTTCACGAGCAGTCCTGTCTCTCGACCGACATCGCCGTAATTGACGGACATGCTGAGCAGCGCTCCCAGACGTGTGAATTCGGGTGAGAACCCGATAACGGGTATCTGGCGTGCGAGCGCTGATTCAAGGATGAATCGTACGGACTCGTTCGTCAAGACCGTGGAATCCGGCATGAGCCAGAGGGCTTGAACATCCGAGAGCAGCGTCCGCAATTGCTGGGGGACATCCTTATCGCTCTCGACGGGAAGCCCCTTTACTTGAAAGTCGGAGCTGGGTGCCTGCCGCACCGCGTCCTTGACTCGAGAGGAGGTCTTGGTGGGATCATAGAGCGTCCCAAGGTGGTGAAGGGTCGGCAGGAACGCCCGTATGATCTTCAGCTGTCGGTCGATGGGGACCTCAAGGAGCGTACCGGTCATGTTGTCGGCTGTGAGCTGATGCTTGAGCGGGTCCAGGATCATCATATAGATGATCGGGATATCTATGATTTCTACTTTTGCTGCCAACGCAGCCTTGAGTCCCACGGCGACGACTAATGACGCATTCGATGCCCGTAGCTTACGCGCGAGCTTTTTCCCCAGTTCCAGGTCGCCTTGCACATCGTATTCGGTATAGACCGCTCCAAGCGGACCCGTCGCTTTTAAGCCTGCAATGGCCTCTCGATAGGCCGCGATGTCGGAAGACCGCAGAATGGCGATATCCATCGCCAAGGTTTCGGACATACTGAAAGGATTGAGGGCGAGCAAGACGACGAGCCCCACCATCGCCCGGGCGGCT
>JBDTSF010000152.1:0-4205 GCA_039931295.1 Nitrospirota bacterium
CTAGGTGCCGTGGAAGCAGGTCTTGAGAAATGCGGCCGTTGACTCCCAGGCCGCTGCTGTTGGGTCGGCACGATAGCTCTCCACCCGTTGTTCATTACAAAACGCATGGGGGGCATCGGGATAGGTTTGGATCTCGACGCGCTTGTGATGCTCAGCCGCAGCCGCACGCAACCAGTCCACATCCTGACTGGGTACCCACTGGTCCCGGCCGGCTTGGTGATAGAGCACCGGACAGAAAAGATCCTTGATCACGGCATCAGATTGCATCGCTCGGCCATAGTAGATGACCGCAGCTCGAAGCCGTTTCCGTTGACAGGCGAACCGGAGCGCGTACGATCCGCCCATGCCATAGCCGACTACGCCGTGGATATTTCGTTTAATGTGGTCGCGCGTATTCAGGAATTCACAGCAGGAATTGATGTCTTGCAGGACAAGCGATTCATTCAGCTTGCCCATGAGGGCGTCCGCAACCTCCGCATTGGCCGTCACCATGCCACCTAGTCGCGCGTACAAGTTCGGAATGATAACCCCGTAGCCTTCGCACGCCAGCCTGGCACCGAGATCCTTGATTTGCGCCGTCAGTCCCCATCCTTCATGCAAGAGGACGAGTCCGGGGTAGAGTCCTTTTTCCTGAGGCCAAAACTGAATACAGTCCACCTGCACATGTTTTGAGACGCGTGTTTGAATATAGGGATCGGCGGCGGCATCCGTCAGCGTGGGAATGGCAACGCCACTTGGAAAGCGGGCTGTGCCTGTGCCGATTTGATTCAAGGTAAAAGGAGCGGTGGTTGATGTCATTGCAGCATTCTCTTTTCCATCAAGGCGTAACCGAGTGTGCTCGACGCAAACAGGATTCATCCGACGCGCGGGTACTATAGGGACCATGTCGTCAAACTGTCAATCTGGCTCGAGGGGTCGAGTTGTAGTTGACCCAGCGTTCAATGATGATTACAGTTTCATCACCTTCACGGACGTAAGACGACTATGTCGCTTCAAATTGGTCTCATCGGTGCTGGACGTCATGGCCGCCGGTATATCCACCATCTTCTGCACGATCTCCCAGGGGTGAGTCTTGCCGCTGTGTGCCGGAAGCGGGCCGAGGAAGGATTGCCGTCGCTTTCGACGACTGAGATCCCTGTCTATGGAGACTATCGCGCGTTGATCTCCGATCCGAAGGTTGAGGCCATTGTCGTGGTGACCCCTCCGTCACTGTGTCCTGAGATCTGTTTTGAGGCTGTAAAGGCGAAGAAACCGATCCTCATTGAAAAGCCGTTGGCATCGTCGGGCTACGAAGCACGGGCGATGGTCATGGCGGCAGAAGAGGCGGGCCAGTTGTTGATGACTGCGCAGACCTTACGCTTCGACTCGACCATTCTTCTGTTGAAAGCGCGATTGCCGGAAATCGGCCCACTCCGGTACGCGACTTTCACCAGCCGGATTGAAACGAAAACCGGCGCCGAGGTTCGATCATCGGTACCGGGGCAGCGCGGGGCACTATTGGAGTTTGGGGTTCACCTCTTGGATCTCGTGCCGTTTCTTACCGGAGAGGAGGTGGTTGCTGTTCGTTGCGAGTTGGATCAGCTACCAACCATGGCGCCGGAGATGATGGCGATCGTGCAGGCTCATACCGTGAGCGGTCTGCACTGTGTGATGGACATTGCACGTGTTGGGGCGGGGAGGGTTGCGAGAGCGGAGTGGGTGGGATCTCAGGGGCAAATGGCCGCTGATTGGTTTCACCACCGGGTCACCGGAGTGATCGGTGATAGCGCTCCTTTTGAATGGGTGGTTCAACCACAGCAGACGATTCTCGCGACGCTCCGTGCTTTCGTCCATGCCATTGAAACGAAGACCCCGCCGCCTATTACAGGGCACGACGGGTGCCGCGCTGTCGAGGTGATTGATGCCTGCTATCGCTCGGCGGAGCTTGGCGGAGCACGCGTCAACGTTCGCAAATCCATGAAGCATGAAGCGTGAAGCGTGTGTCGTGAAGATATTGCAGCCGGCTCTTTGGCAAAAGACGAACCACACTTCACGAACGCGTTGTACTCTTGAGTGTGTTTCTATGAATCGGCGACGATGTGCGTATCTGTCTCCTCAACTCCTTCAACTTGATGGATCTTGGTGATGACCACATCCGAGAGGGCTCGTTCGTCCGCAACAGCGATAAACAGAATAATATCCGGCCGCCCAAAGCACGAGTGGGCTTGTTCGACGCCGGGAAGGCGCTTGAGGGTCTGTAGCACATCTTTGGTCCGCCCGGCCTTGACCTTGATGAGAATATAGGCTTTCGTTGCCATTGCGTCCTCCTGTGGAAGTTATTGCGCCCCGCCTGGCATCTCCCGCCTTCGTTGCGCAAACATCTGGTGCATGGTTTGTTCCCGTTGTATGAACGTGGTTCGTGCCTTCGCGACGAGTTCCATAAACCGATCGAAATCTTCCGGACTCACGTTGAATTGACGAAAGCCCGTCGTCAAACGATCTCGCTGATCGATCGCGGTGGCGATCCACTGAGCACTGAGTGCCTCAAGCACATCCGATGTCCAGCCTGTCGAACGGAATCCCGACAGGGCTTCTTCTCCGCTGCCTCCTCTCTGTGCGGCCAACGCGCGAGTTAACAGTAACTGCACGGCTGGATCACTGCTTTTCAGAAAGACCGATTGAAACTGGATGACGGCTTTGATTACGCGGTTCGCTTCGGGAGTGTCTTCAGGCGGAAGCACATCAGCGTCTTGAAGTGTGGCCAGGACGGCCATCGATGCCCCAACGAGTCCAGATGGGCTGGCTCTATGGCCAGGCACTTGGGCCAGGACAGGATTGATGGTTCCTATGAGCAAGCTACTAAGGAGAATACATACTGGTAGAGGGTCTGGCAGCCTGCTGAACGAGGTACGTTTTTGAAACTTAGCATGGAAGCAGGTGGAAAGGGTAGACATAGAGCGAGATTATACAGAAGGGGAGAAGGGCGCGCTAGCGTTCTGGTTGGCGTGATGACAATAGGTGAGATACAAGTAAATCCTTGCATGCTTCTACTGTTTCTGTTGAAACAATTGGATACGGTTTCTATAATCCAGCAGCCTCGCACTGGAGATCTACATGCTTGCAAAAGTTCTGAGCGCTGCACTCGTCGGTATCGATGCGCATCTGATCGATGTGGAAGTCGATATTGCTGGGGGGCTTCCGCAATTCTCAGTCGTCGGTCTTCCCGATGCCACGGTGCGGGAGAGTCGTGACAGAGTCCGCTCTGCGCTCAAAAATACGGGGTTCCATTTCCCGGCCAAGAAAATCACCGTGAATCTTGCTCCCGCAGGAATCAAAAAGGAGGGATCGGGCCTTGACTTGGCGATTGCCCTTGGGATTCTTGTGGCGGAAGAAGTGATTACGCCCCAGAGCATACTGGGCCGTGTCTGTGTCGGTGAATTATCCTTGGATGGGCAAATCAAAGCGATTACCGGCGCGTTATCCATCGGGATTGCCTGCCGACCCAATTATAGTTTGCTTCTGCCGGCTGAGAATAGCCAGGAAGCGGCCGTGGTGGAGGGCGTAACGGCGTATCCGCTCCACACGCTCCCCGAGGCCGTGGGATTTCTTAACGGCACGATTTCGTTGGCCCCGGCTCACACAGACCGGGAACGGTTTTTTACCACTCGTCCGGTGGAGGATGACGACTATGGGGATGTCAAAGGGCAGGATCATGCGAAGCGTGCTCTAGAGGTTGCAGCAGCCGGCGGGCACAATCTTTTGATGGTAGGACCGCCCGGATCGGGCAAGACCATGTTGGCGAAACGTCTCCCGACGATTCTTCCACTTATGGAACCTGAGGAAGCGATCGAAACGACCCGTGTTCATAGTGTCGCCGGACAATTACCGGCGAATCATCCCTTACTGACAGTTCGTCCTTTTCGCGCGCCGCATCACAGTATTTCCGATGCCGGGCTCATTGGAGGCGGAACAGTTCCTAGGCCTGGGGAAGTATCCTTGGCGCACAATGGCGTGTTGTTCCTGGATGAATCCCCGGAGTTTCGCCGTCCTGTTTTAGACGGATTGCGTCAACCCCTGGAAGATGGGCATGTGACCCTCACCAGGGCCAGCGGCTCGCTCCGTTACCCTGCGAGATTCATGTTGATTGCCGCGATGAATCCTTGTCCCTGCGGATACTATGGGGATCGCACACGTGAATGCGTCTGCACTCCTCATCAAATTCGTCG
>JBDTSF010000153.1:0-20670 GCA_039931295.1 Nitrospirota bacterium
GGATCAGGTACTGCGCCTCGGGCCCATTCCCGTCCAATGTCTCGCCATGACAACGAAGGCAGTATTGTGTATAGACCGCTTGTCCCTCCTTGGGATTTCCACGGGTAGTCTGCCCGTAGGCCCAGGAACTGGCTAAGACGATCACGCATACCGCAATGATCGCGCTGAAAGCTTTCATCTAGGCAACCTTTCTTTGCTGAGCTCTATCAGCTGTGGACATGCATACATTCAAAGGCGATTCTGACTCGGACGAAGAACTCACTATCTCTGGAGCCGGTCTCCAAACTGGACAGATGTTTCGCAGAAGAATAGGAGAAGAAAAATAGACGCGCCGAGTTATCGAGTCAGTCTCTGGATGTCTGTGTGCTGAACCAACACAACTTCGCATTAACTGACAATGTCCGAAGGCGACATAGTCCTGATGTACGACAGCACATCCAACATGTGCTGATCCGTCAGTTTTCCGCGAAAGCTGTGCATCGGGCTGAATAGTACGCCATTCGAGATCGCCACGAGCAACTCCCAATCGCTTTTGGATCGAGTGATTGAGGACTGAAGATTGGCCGGTCGTACGATCAAATCCTGGCTATCCGGGCCTTTCCCATCCAATTGTGCCCCGTGACAGCGCAGGCAATTCTTCTCATACAACACCTGGCCGGCTTGAGGGTTCCCGCGCACCGTTTGTGCGATGCCCCATGAGGCGCATCCCATCACTAGCACTAGCACGCTCAGTATTATTCGAATGTTCATCACTCTCCATCCTTTCATGGGCGAATCGTTGAGGGCGGTCGATCAGCCTTCACCGTACTACGAGCACGGAGCAGCCGGCTCGATGCACAATCCCGTGCGATACGCCGCCGAGCAGGAATCGTGCGAAACCCTTCCGTCCATGGGAACCGACTACGATGAGGTCGTAGCTTTGCCCCACTTCGCACACGGTCGCTACGGGATCACCCGTGCGGACATCGGTGGTGACATTGAGCTGTCGACCGGCTAACGCCTGGGCTGTGTCGTTCACGATCTGCTGAGCCTGCCGGTTCTGTTCTTCAGACCAGCTTGTAAATCCCACCATCACATTGGGCTCGACCATTGCGAGCGAGGGGACGACCGAGAGGATAGTGACCGCGACGGGATTCTTGAAGGGGTGCGACGTCAACCACGTTTGCATGTGAAGCGCATCCTCGCGGTCTTCGACTGCCAGGAGAATGCGGGCGATGGGGCGAGCTTTTCCTTTCACAATCAACGTCGGTACCGTGGCATGGAGCAGAACTTGGTGCGACACGCTGCCGACAAACACTTCTCTCATTCGGCTGTGATCGTGGGTGCCCACAGCGATGAGGTCGGCTTTGACCGTGGCGGCGCTATCGAGAATGAAGGCGGCCGGGTGCTGGACCTCGCACATCGTTCTGATGGAGGGAGTCTCAGCCGGCAGGAGGGTGCGACAGCGCTCAACAGCCTGGCGACCGGCATCGATCAAGGCCTGGCGGAATTCTTCGTACCCTTGCAGATTGACTGCTCCGGCCACGATGGGAGACTGGAACATGCCAAGATCCACGCCATGTACGAGCACGACGTCGTCCGGCTTGTAGAGTAACCCGATCTGTTCCACGGCGGCAAAGGCTTCGTCCGACCAATCCACGCCAACGAGAATTCTCATTGCAGCCTCTCCATGATTCAGAATAACGGATGAGGTGCCTTGCCGAAGGACAAGACCCGTGTCCGGTCGCCGGCATTCCCCCGAATTCGCCAAACACCGTCCTCATGCGTCAGATAATGGACTTCTTCATACCAGCTGTCGATCGGTACCCGTAGGTCGGTGGTCTTCGAAATGCCTGACAATCTCCCCGTACAGGTGATTTCGATGATGGCGTTGGAGCCCGATCCTACTTTGACGATTTGCGAAAAGAAATGAGTATTGGCAATGTCACGGTACTCCCTGAGTAGCTCGGACCAGATCTTCCGAATATCCGCCTGTTTCAATCCATGATAGTTGTATTGGGTGGCATAGAGTGCCATGACACCGTCCAGATTTTCTGCAGCGATGGCTGCGTCAGCCTTGTGAAACACATCCAAGATCTCACTGACAGTTGCCTGATCCACCTCCACGACTGAGCCCTGTGAAATGGACGTCGACGCTTGCCCCGTCGTTCCGGTCGCCAGGATGAGTGCCGCCACAGCGGGAAGGATCCAGCGGCCGGGACAGGACCATATCGACCGTGCCATGGCGATACCTCTCGTAAGACCGGTCATACTTTTCTCCGCAACAGTTAAAATCAGGGATTCAGCGGGTCCATGTGACCCGCACGAATTGCTCATCCTGGTCGTAATGCAATTCCAGCTCCCCGTGGTAGGCATGTTTCAGCGCGTCGCCGATTCGCCGAGGGAGATGGGTATCGGTCGTTGAAATGACCAAACCATCTGGTTGTGATTCAATCCCCATAATCCGTGAGAGCGGATGTTCCTTTTTCTCCTTCTCCTCTGTGTTCTTGACGACACCGATCAACTGTTCATGCTGGATATCTTTGAACGATCCTTTGATCGTGACGAGGCCCTTGGGGTATTTATCATGGATCCGGTGACAAGCTGGACAGAGAGTCTCGTGCGCGCCTTCTGGCCTCGCCTCCCAGGTCCATCGCCCTCTGAGAAAGACTGCCCCGCATCGTGGACAGGCTGTGGGTTCCTTAAGCTTTCCCTGTAGTTTGTAGGTATCGTGTTCATCCTCTTGATACGTTTGGTCTCTACGAGCGCCCAACCCTGACGGGATTTTGGAATGTGTGGACATGTTACGGCGCACCTTTCTTGTGACAAGACGTCCTATGAGGCTGGTGATGAAGGAGCGCGTTCGAGCATCGCTTCCTCGGCCAGATTGAGATATTGAATGACGTCGCGATCCTCGACTTGGGTGAAGTCGATGAAGAAATTCCCCACGGCTTCGAACGGCTCCGGTGTCATGAGAATGACTAACTCGTCCACATGTGCTCGGACTGCACGGATCGTCGATGGAGGTCCAACCGGAATCACTCCCACCAGCAGGCGAGGCTGCAAGCTGCGAATGGCGAGTGCCGAGGCCATAAACGTCGAGCCTGTGGCGATGCCGTCGTCAACTAAGAGCACGGTGCGGCCTGTGAGTTGTGGAAGCGGCCGTCCCTGCCGGTACAGGTCCTTACGTCTGGCGATCTCTTTTTCTTGTGCGTGGATTAAATGGTCCAGCTCATGCCGGGATAAGCTAAACGAGCTGACCGCCTCTTGATTCAGATAGCGCGATCCTGTCTCGGCTACGGCTCCAATGGCATACTCAGGATTGCCAGGCGCACCGATCTTGCGTGTGATAAACACATCAAGCGGGAGATGGAGTGCGAGGCTGAGCTGATAACCCACAGCCACCCCGCCACGAGGCAGAGCCAAAATTAATGCCGTCGGATCGTTGCAATATTGGCTTAGCTTATCGGCCAGTATCCGGCCCGCCTCTTCCCGATTGCGGAACATCACGTTTCTTTCTCCATTGCTCCAGCCCATGACCCTGTTTCGTCACAGGATTCCGTATGTGACGCCCACGCCGATCAGAAACATGGCCGACAGGACCAGCAGGGCGATCAGCCACCACAGATGACGATGAGGTCCCGTGGTCCCAGGCTGTTCCTGAATATCCCACGGAACCTCCAGATAGTGAGGATGTTTGAACATCGCACACCTCTTTTACGTCGTCCTTAGGAGACCTTCACCTCAATCGATTTCGGCTTCGCCTTCTCCGACTTGGGCAGGTGTACGTTCAAGACCCCGTCTTTGTATTCCGCATTGACCTTGCTGCCGTCGGCATCTTCCGGCAGAGTGAAGCTCCGCATAAAGCTCCCATAGGCCCGCTCGACACGGTGGTACTTCTTCCCTTTTTCCTCTTTCTCGTACTTCCGTTCGCCAGAGATACACATCACATCGTCCTGGACCGTCAGTTTGACGTCTTCTTTCTTCACTTCCGGCAGATCCGCCTTGATGAGATATTCCTTCTCGTCCTCTGTGATGTCGACGAGCGGCGACCATTCGGCGACGGTCATGGCTTCCTTGCCAGCCTCGGCTCGAACAGCGGGGCGTCCTAGGTAGGTCGAGAGGCGCTTCTCCATATCCTCCAGATCTTTGAACGGATTCCAGCGCGTCGTGGTCGGTTGCCAACGGGTTACATCAGACATGAGAAACCTCCTTGTGAGTAAGAGATGGGAATGAGCGTCAATCGGGCCGATTGTTCTGTCGGTGCGGGAAAGCCACCGTATACATGCCCCGGCCTCTGGGCACGAGCCTAATCTCGCCGCGTCGGCTCAACCGGTCGACGGCGAGAAATACTTGGTTCCACGTCAGACCAGCGGATTGACGTACGACCTCTTCAAGGTCACAGACATGGACCCTGCTCACGATGTCGGTTACTTGATCTTCTACTGTCGGGGGTTGTGTCATGCGCCACCTATTGGGGAACAGAATGCACTGCTGAAAGAACAGTAGTGCATTGTCGGTGCCACAGGATGGTGTCGTCGGACGGTACAGGAAGAAGTTCGGTAACACAGGGGGTTGCAGGCTTCACGCATGAAGGAGAGGGCTGCACTGTCCGATAGGTTGAGGAGTTTCGGGCCAGTGACGAGCAGGGAGGCTGTTGCCAAATGCCTCAGCGACGAGAGGGTTTTCGTTGCGCGCGAACGAGGGCTGAAGATCGCGACACGTGTCGGAGGAAAGGGGTTATGCTCCCTTGGCGTTCTGCTGGAGGTGTGGATCAGGAATGACGCTCTCACATTCAACACAGCGCACCATGCCGGCCTCGTGTTCCTTTTCCGTGACACGAATGGAGATCATGCGACTGTGCATACAGGCGAGAGGCGGTCTCGTTTGGAGGGATTGTAGTACTCGTCCTGATTGTTCGAGATTCATGATGTACCTCCAGGGAAGCAGAGCTGAATGGTTACCATTGTCTCTACGTGTCTACAATCAACAATGTGTCGCACGACTTCACGCATGTGGCCTGAAACAGCCAGATGCCGAGCTATAGCAGGCAAACTCATTGCCATGCAGGGGCTGAGAGATATGATGCGGGATATTCTGCCACTTGCCCGAGGAAAACTGGTCAAAACAGCTCACATGTGAATAATTGTTTTCGGGCCTTCCTTGGCCCGCAATAGCTCGCAGTATTCATGACGGTTCGTCGCGAAATCACGCAGTTGTCACGTGAGGCAGGCTTGTCGTAGCGGTGAATCCCCGATTGTAGGAGAAACGTTTTATGGATATTGCGGGTTAGGTCTTGCGAAGGAACCGGGGCTTGTCTCTGACGGACACCATCTTGACCAGGTCCCGCACAGACAAGAGGCCCACGACCTTGCTCTCTTCTGTTACCGCAAGGTGGCGAATCCGTTTCTCAGCCATGAGCCGACTGGCGTCGCGAACGGTGTGGTTGATGTCAATCTGAATCAGGGGATAATTCATCACGGCTCCGACGCGGGTGCTGCTTGCAGGGAGACGGGCCGCAATCACTTTCCTCACTAAGTCGGTCTCGGTCACGATTCCAACCATTTCTCCGGCCTCCAACACGAGGAGCGAGCCGATCCGCTTCTCCGCCATCAACTGCGCCGCCTCCTGCGCTGTCCGCTCACTCGCAATGGTCTCCATCGTCGTTCGCATGAGTACGCTGAGGGGCCGGTATACGTTGTCGAGGTCACGGATGGGGCCCCCTTCTGAATCAACAAAATAGCGCACGAGATCTCGCACCGAAATGATCCCGAGGATTTCATCCTTGTCCGAGACGCAGAGATAGCGAACATGGTCCGTTTCCATCAGATGGCTGGCATCCAACATGGGGCGATCCGGCATGATCGTCAGCAGCGGGCTGGTCATGATCTGATCCACCAGAGCAAGAGAAGGATCCATTCCGTTGGCAAGCCCCTTCCGAATCAGGTCAGTCTCAGTCACGATCCCCGACTTGCTGGATATCCGACTCTCCGCATCAGTCGACTCTATCAACAGGGAACCAAGACTTTTCTCTCGCATACGCTCAGCGGCCTCCACGATTGTAGCCTTGGGTAGGACAACTTCCAAGTATCGGCGCATGAAATCCCCGACCGTGCCTCCCAACCGTTCAGTCATAGACGTTCCCTTTTTTCTTGAGACAACAACGTGGCCAATTCCCGCGCTTCAGTCACCCCATAAGGACCCAGGTTATTCATGAATGATGCCAGGGTATCATTAAGAACTGTATATGACGAGTGAGACCGCGCCGTTAGAGAGCAAAGATTCTTCTGTATTTGGTTGAAGGAGTCAAGGGGATAGATCCGCGTGGTTTGCACGCACGAAGAAAATCAGGTCTGACTGACGCGGACAGCCAAATGGCGAAAGAAGCGGGAGTGATGGTAAGCATCAATTCCGATGCCCACAGCGTCCTGGCCTTCGAGAACATGCGTGATGTTGTCAGGCAGGCGCGGGACTTTGATGATGTTGCCGTCAAGGATGGAAACGACCGGGCCGGTGAAGTCTGCGGGGAAGGCAAGCCGTCCTGGTACAAGCAGGCAAAGACGTATCTGAGTTAGGTTGCCTGGAGCGGTTCAGTCGAGGGATCATTTTCCCTCAATCCGCAGGCCGCGGCCGTAGGGATTCGTCGGGCTGTCTTGGCGATACGGACTCCCCGCCCGTACGGATTGTTGATCGAGTCCGGCGAGAAGGGAGAGCCGTAGCGGCCGAAGGAATTACTCGTGGAGCCCTGATCGTACGGGTTCGTGCTCAACTTGCCACGATAATATCCCTGCTGGTCGTAGAGCCGTGGGGCCTCGGTGGCGAACGGATTCGTCGCGGATTGATTGCTGAACGGACTGCCGTAGGGGTTGTTGATGCCGTCAGGCTTGAAGGGGCTGCCGACTCCGTAGGGATTGGCCGTCTAGTCGGGCGCGTAGGGATTCGCGCTGAGGTCGCCGAGATATTCGGTGGAGGCGGAGAGAGGCAGTGGAAGGATTAGCACACAGCATCTCCAGAGCCTGGTAGATTTTTTTATTCTACGAGGAGGGCAAGGGGGGGTGTCACACGCTGATAAGCCGTACAAAGAGCAACCCTGGTCAAGACTACATTGAGAGCTTCTCAAAGATCCTTTCTAATCCTGACGACCCTCCCCCACACGTCGTCCCGGTTCGTCACCGGAAGGTCATCATACTTCCGGTTGAGTGGGTGGAGTATGCACAGACTACCAATGCGTTTGACTTGTCTGAGGAGCAGGGTTTCCGGATGTCCCTCCGGATGATGGGCCAGGACATAGTCTTCAGGCTGCCACTCAAGATCTGGATCCACAAATATCATCTCCCCTTTGCTGAACAGGGGTGCCATTGCATCGTCTGGCACTTTCACGGCGAACGTGCGCGTCCCTGCAATGTCTGTCGTCTCGAGCATCGCTTCGGCGTGGATGACACCAGGCAGGTCCTTGCTGGTCGCGATCTGTCCCAGCTGCTGCCAGGACAGGAATGGAATCTTCCGCATGTGCCCCGCAGGGGAACGTGAGGAACTCCCTGGGAACGCAATCATCGTTTTCGTGTGTGCCGACTCGCCGGTCTGCAGGAAATCCACATCCATCCGAAAGTACTGTGCAAATTTTTCCCAGATGGCTGGGTCTGTGGGATCCTTATCGGCAAGGATATTCACGAGCGTTCGCAGCGGGATTCGAATGGCCGAGGCCAATTCCTTTTCGGTCATCCCTTCCCCTAATTCTCTATAAATCAGGCCTTTCAGGTACATTGTTGGGCCTCCACGCGTTGCCTGACGCAGCGGTCACATCGGTGAATTAACAACCCCTATCCCGTCGCTGTCTATCTTGTCAGTTTCTGATTTCATGGGAGATCTTCACCTGTTGGAATCAAGCATCTCAACTATTCCTTTACAGCAAGCACTGTGCCTTCCGACATCACCACTAAATAATCAAAGAAGATATCTTGAGAAGTCAAGATGATTGAGAGGGAGTAGAACAAACATGTGTCAGCGGCGGCTCGCTGAAAGGGGAATGCTGCCTCAGTATCAGCATGATGAAGGGGGCAAATGGCTACAGCCAAAGCTGGATCGACATTGCCTGGACAAGAGAAGACTTGACGTCCCAAGAGGTATGACGAGGTTAAACCGGACCATTCATGGATTATCCAGGCTCAAAGGATGCCTATTCCAATGAATCAATTCACGAGAAACTCCATGAGCTGGCTGGACGTGCAGGGATCACGCCATTCCCCGAGTCTGACTCCGCGCACACCTGAGCATGTAACGCGGAGGTCAACAGGCGGCGAGACTGTGCGGGGCTGTTGCGAGCGCGGCCTTTCTTTTCTTGTCCTCGCCGACGGTGCGCTCGCGCAGCCGCCGGACTAACTCTTGGTACGAGTCTGAACGGATGATCTTCTCGAATTGACTGCGGAAATTCTTCACTAGGCTGACCCCGTCCACCACGAGGTCGTAGGCGTGCCACGTCCCGTCTTTGATGTGCAGCCGGTAATCCATCGGGACAACGACTTTGCTCGACCGCAGCTCGGTCCGCACCTCCGCATAATTCTCCTGGATCCGTTCGGAGAGATAGAAGACCTGTTCTCCTGAATAGCTTTCGATTTTTTCAGCATAGCGGTCGGAGAGAAAGCGCTTGAAGAGTTCAGCGAATTCGGTCCGTTCACCGGCCGTGAGTGGAATCCAGTTGGCTGCGAGCGCTCGCTTCGACATTTCGGTGTAGTCGAAGTGTGAAGCGATGACCTCTTCCAGTATCTGCCTGCGCGGGATGCGCTTGGCCGGATCTTTGAGCGTCTCGTCTTCGAGGATGCGAAAGACTTCGGTGAGCGTCGAGCGGACTGCCTCAGTAGGGGCTTCCGTGGGCTGGCTGGATGAGCCGAACGCAATGGAACAGGTAAGGGTGACAACAGATAGGGGAAAGGCAAAGGCTATGCTCCGAGCCACCCAAAGCCAGCGACAGGTCTGAGACACACCTGCCGGCATCAACGTCGCGCATGCCAAGCCGTCGAGACCAAGTCGCCGCGGTGGTGCAATGCGAGACGACCTATGAGCTTCTGCGACAGGAACAGCCAATGGTATGAAGGCCCTACTCCCCCATCTCTCGTCAATCCAGCACGAAAGTTATTTTTAGGTCCACGCGATACAAGCTGACCTTGCCGTTGTCGACAACGACGTGCTGCTCCTTCACCCAAGCCGATTTGATGTTGTGTATGGTCTTGGATGCACGGGTGATTCCGTCCTGAATGGCCTCTTAGAAACTCTTCGGCGACTCGGAATTAATCTCAGGGTTCTATTTTAGTTGTCGGAGCTCTTCGTAATGCGTTGACACAACTTGATTGAGCGCCTCACGGAGTTCATCTCCCTGATAGTGGCGATTCGCCACTTTTCTGAGACGCGCGGCGAGCCCTCCGTCTCCGAGCGTCGAGTCGGCCCATTTCACAAAATCCTCTCGACTATCGTGGTATTCGAGGCTCTCCAGCGGGAGGGTCGGAATCAGGCGGGACAGTTCGTACAAACTGGCTGCTTCTACCCCCAGGTGGCCTTTCTCGGTTCGGAAGGAGAACCGTTTCCCTGGTGGTAGAGGCACGTCGAGATATTTGTAGAGATGGCGGATGTGGGGTACGCGCCTGATGGCCGGGCGCATGCGGACGATTTCGCCTCCGCAGAGAAGGGCACTGCCCATTGGGACCTGATCGAGGCTCGCACCTTGTAAACTACAGACGGCACAGTGGGTTTGGAGACAGTCCCCGATCTGGCGATCCGTGAGGCGGGTTAACAATAGATGATGGAGTGAGGTGAGTACCGAGTCGCTGAGGCGATCCGGTCGATAGGAGACGAAGGCCCATCCGCCGGTCTCGAGCAAGGGACGGAGCAGCGCCGTGACGTCGCTTCCTTCGAACAAGAACTCCTGCGCTTCATCCAACACGATCCAATGGGGGCGGAACTTTCGCTCTCGCACGGGGCGTAAGGCCCGAATCAGTTCGGCAAGATAGTGGCTCCGCAAGCTGATGGGATACTGACTCAGATCGAGGACCAACGACACGCCTCCCTCATCGATGAGGGATACCACGGCGGACGGAGGGGGAAGGGTTGCTCGGTCACCGCTCACCGAGACGAATCGCGGCAAGACGCGGAGCCCGCGGAAGTCTCCTTCTGGATCGATGAGGAGGACCTGATACTCTTCATGATGGAGCCCTTCTGCGATCAAGCCGACCATCCATGACTTACCGGTGGCGGAATTGCCGAAGACCCCCAGATTCCGTCCGGCTAGCTGCGCAGCGGGAATGTTGATGGCCGCTCCGGATTCAGCCTGCCCAAGCAGGATCGGTCGCTCGCGTTTGAGCGGGATATCGAGGAATTTCCCGCTGAGTGGATACTGCCTGAGAATTTCAAGGACCCCTTGGGGGCCAGGAGCTGTGGCGAGGACATCGGAAGTTTCGATGACGGCTGGGACGGCATCGGCCACCGTGACCGAGACTTCGGCCAAGGAGAGCATCGAGAGATCGTTTTCTGCATCGCCGAACGCCGCGAGGTTCCTAGGCGACAGGCCGCACAGGGCAAGAAGCCGTTCAAGGCCGGTCCCTTTCGTCGCCCCTGGTGGGAGCACCATGACTGAGTTCCTATTGTATTCAATCGAGGTGCTGCCGCCGTGTGAGCGAAGGATTTGCCACAGGGCTTGATCATGGGGCGTCCAGGTGGCGGCGATGGCGAGCCCCCGCTCGAACGGAATGCCGGCCTCTTCGATGGCCTTGAGCAATCGCACATCCAGTTGGCCGAACGGGAGATAGGTTTCTCCACTCGCAGTATGGGTCAGGACCGCGCCGTTTTCCCAGACGATGCCGGCAAAGAGATTTCCGAGGCTACCCAAGGGCACGGTCCCATACCGACGCCCTGTGACCAGGAACAGCACATGGCCGCTCTCGCGGCATTGTGCCAATGCTCTTTCAACCTCGGCAGGCACAGTCCCGTTGATGGCAAGCGTCCCGTCGAAGTCGAAGGCCATGATACGACGATACATACAGACTCACGAACCTCTATGTTGAATTGTGAGTGTTGAATGATGATGTGCCCGCAATGTTGGACAGGCCCCTAGACAAGAACAACCACGCCGAGTTCACCTGCGAGGCCCTCACGCATGCCGCTTGTGGATCGTGATGTGGTTCCCGTCCGGATCCTCGATCACCGCCATGCGGCAGACAGGTGTGTCGAATGCTTCGGTGATGAACGACACGGCTCGCTCCTTCAACTTGTGGACAAAAGCATCGAGGTCTGATACCTCAAACGCCACGACGGCTCCCTTTGCTCCGGGAGTATGTCCCATCTTTGTTGTTGTGATGGCGAAGGTCTCATCGCTAAGGTCATATTCCACCCACACATCTTGGTAGTGGTAGCTCGCATGCAAGCCAAGCACATGTTCATAGAAGGCTCGCGCCCGTTCCATGTTCGAGACCGGATAGACCGTAAAGGCGATCGAAGTAATCATCCTGCCTCCGTACAACCGCATTCTCTATGATGTGGCCCGACTCAGCGTAGTATCCCGCTCACGATCAGTTCGACAGCCTGTTCCGGGCTGAGGCCTCGCGCCATCAAGGTTTCGAGTTCTTTCTTGTCCACACTCCCGATCGCTGCTTCGTGCGTGACCTTCGCCTCTGGATGAAAGACCCTCACGATGGGAATTGCGCTGGCCTTGGCCTGGCCCTGCACGATCTCCATGCAATCCACGTGGCCTCGGGCGCCTTTGGCGTAGGCTTCGGTGATGCCGATGATGTCGGCCTGCGCCTGGCCCTCCAGCACGACACGCGTCTTGATGAGGCTGCGTGAGCGCTCCCCTCGGAGCATCACCGCTTCTTTGAGCGTGATGTGGTCGGTCTTGTGCGCGAAGATCTTCGCGCTGAGTTCGGCGATGCCCTCTTCTTCCACTTCGACGAGGTAGTCGATGTCGAGATGCCCCACAGAGCCGGAGAGTAACGAGAAGTCTGAAAAATAGCGGGCGCCTTTGCCGATCTTGATCGTTGCGTGGGGCAAGACCTGCATGCCGCCATGGGGGCCGTGGTAGTGGCCTTCTGTGTAGGTCAGGGACGCGCCCGGTCCGATCTCCATGATTGCTTGCATGCGATGTTCCGCCGCTTGCGCGAAGGGAAAGAGACAGTGGGACAGCACCCGCGCCTGTGCCCCTTCGAGTATATGCATGTCGATCTTGATTTGCTGCTTCCCAGTGGGATGAGCAAGGCCGAAACACATGTGGATCGGCTGGGCGATTTGCGCGCCCGCTTCGACAGTCAGTTTTCCGATGATGGCATCCGGCGTTTCCTCCAAGTCTACGCGGAGGCCGGGAACGGTTCGATGGCTGAGGATGTGATGCCCGTGTGCCACGATATGTGCAATGCGGGTATCGTCGAGGATGGCCGGTTCAGCTCCGACCATCGGCAAGGTCCGTCTCAGCTCATCAAGGTCGGACATAGTCACAGACTTCCCCATCACAACGAACGCAGGTTCGACCGCGGAAATGATCGACGGCTTCGCGTGGACTGCCGGAGAAAATGATGCGCCCGGCGCAAAGTTGTGAAGCCCGGTCGGCGATGAGCGCGACCTCTTCCTGGTGCGTGATCAAGAGGACCGATCCCCCAGCAGCTTTCAGGGCGCGGATGATGTCGATAATGTGAGCGATCGAGAGCATGTCGATCCCAGCCGACGGCTCATCGAGAATGGCCAGCTTCGGCTTCATGGACAAGACTGAAGCCAATTCGATTCGATGGCGCTCTCCTCCGCTCAAGGCCTTATCCATTCGCCGATGCAGATAGCGATCAGGAGAGAGGCCGACCTGTCTCAGCACCGGTTCAGGATCGCAGTCCGGTTTGCCCAGGGTCAGATACTCACGTACCGTCACGCCTTCGAACCGGGCCGGTTCCTGCCAGGCGAGGGTCAGTCCCAACCTGGCCCGTTCATGCATCTTCATGGGGAGAAGGTCTGTCCCATCGAATTGAACGGTTCCCGCACTTGGCGCATAGCCCTCGCAGCCCATGAGGACATAAGCCAGCGTGGTTTTGCCGGAGCCGTTGGCTCCAAGGAGCGCATGGATTTCTCCGGGTTGGACCGCCAGGTCGAGCCGGTCGAGGATCGCCTGACGATCCACCTTGAAGCAGAGACTCTGAATGTCGAGCAGGGGATTAAGCATCATCACACACCAATTCACTTCACTCGTACTGCATCAGCTATGCCTGTAGGAACACAGTGAACTTTTAGCAGAGATGGGCTACGGCTGAAAGTAAGCGTAGCGTTTTGCGGCAGGGAGGCGGCGTCATGTGGGGAGTTAGGCGTCATCCTGTTGACCTGGATTTCAACGAAGGGGAGATGAAGAACGCAGATCGCATAGATCATCGAGGGTTTACCCCGAACGTAACGATGGCATTAGCATTGCGTGACGTGACAACCATGACGCGACGAATCGTGCTCAAGATGATGCTGGTCCTGGCAGGAACCCTGATCCTGGCCCAATGCCGACCGCCGACTCCTGCCGCCGCAGCCGTGGAATTTGCACCGGGAGTAGGAGCGGATGCCGATCAGCCGGTTATCAAGGAGCTGGTGGCAGCGTTCAATGAAGCCGAAGCGGCGGTCAAGAAGGCCGATCTCGACGCGCTTATGAAGTTCTATGCCACGACCTACAACTACCATGGCTTGAAAAGATCGGATGTGCGCAGAGTATGGGAGGAGGTCTTCCTGCACTATCGAGACATCAGTTCCTCCCATGTCTTCACCGAGCTGAAATTGGTCCAGGCCGACGGCGTCAGAAAAGCGTATGTGACCTGCACCGGAGGGCTCTATGGGACGGAGAAGCAGACAGGGAAGCCCATCACCATTGATAGCTGGGCGCGCGAGGTGCATTACCTCGTCAAAGAGGAGGGGGCCTGGCGATTCCTCGGCAATGCGCGAGGGGTTTCTCCATCGAACTCACCAGCAAGTTCCGCTCCGCACCATCCTCTTTTCTAACAGGCTGCTCAGAAAGGCTTTCTAGCAAAGCCGCAGCGAGCAATTGAATAGTTCCTCCAAGCTTGCTCGTTGATTTGGTCCAGTATGGCCTGGATAAGTCCCCCACTGCGCGTGTCTCGCCAATTCCTCCATTTCTTTTTCAAGGGCAGCCTGGTCGATCCTCGATTGCGCGCGTCGAACGAGCACATTCTCATCGTGCGCGTTCCACGAGCAGGAGGACGGCCAGGCTACCCTTCCGATCCTTCTGAGACCGCGCGTTGCGCGAGCACAGGGGACTCACCAGGCCATCCCTCTCCCTGCTAGCTCTCGATCTTCGACGGCTCGTGATGAAACGCGGCGACCTTCGGGCGAACGAGATCGGCAAAGTCCTTGTACCGTAGCTTGACCGCGCCGACATAGGTCCCGGCTTCAAACACGATGGACTCATCTTCCGTCAGGAGCTGATCCACATACACTTCCACCCCGTAGAGGTTCCCGAACGGTGGCATCGTTCCCACTTGGCAATCGGGGAACAGATTTTCGATCTCCGCTTCCGTTGCCAGTCGCACATCGCGGACTTCCAGCACATCCCGCAGTCGTTTAAAATCCACGCGCCAGGTTGACGGGAGCACTGTCATCACGAAGTACTGATCGGCCTTCACCACGACGACTTTCGCGACAAGTTTTCCCGGCACATCCAGCGTGTGGGCCACGTCGTGGGCAGTGTAGGCCTTTGGGTGGTTTGCCACGTCATAGGGAATCTTGTTGGCATCGAGATAACTCTGGAGTCGTTTCAGCACCGGCATGGCAACCTCCCTCTCTGATTGACAATTCTGTGTGTAGTGCTTGCTTGAGGGAAGAAGTGAGCAAGGAAAATGCCACGAAGGATTTTTGGGGATGATCACACAAATGTGTGAAGAATCGAGGCGTTAGTCTGCAGTGTCGTAGAGAATCGAGAAGCCACGGATTCGCGCCGTAGCATTATGGGGCAATGAACCCGCATCGGCTGTCCCGATATGCAACGAGACAGGTGGAGACGCCTGTGTTGACTCATAGAAGCATGCTTAGAGCTTCGAGCTCCTTCAGTAAGGATGGCCAGACCTTCCGAGGACATGCCCAGCCAAGTAGGGATTTTCCAATCTGATACATACAGAATAGGGCTGTGGATTTTCGAGCAAGATGAGAATGACATTCGTAGCAAAAAGCTCCACTTCTGAGGGATTATCGAAATCGAAGTATCCTCTCCTATCGAGCATCACATGGGCTGCCTGAGAATTTGTTTCCCTTGAGACCGGTCAGTCACTAGGAATGTAAATTGCTTAGGTTTAATCCTGCGGTCAAGGTTGACTAATTTGTTAAAGTGGAGTATGAGGGCAAATACGTGGCAAGGGTCATATGGCAAAGGAGGTGTCTCGATGTACGACCGAAGCTTTTTCGTCTTCTTTATGCTTTCGGCCATGATGGCCGTAACCACCATAGCGACTGGTGCCAATCGCGAGCCCACCGAAGACCGAGTCCCCGCCTCCGCTATGAAGGAGGCCCTCAACTATAAGGCCCCGTTCGGAGAGGCTCGCACGGCCCCGCCTGAAATCGTCGCAGCGGGTAAAACGCTCTTCGAAGGCAAGGGGGGGTGTGTTCTCTGTCACGGGATCAGCGGCAAAGGCGACGGGCCTGCTGCGCACATGCATAAAGACCCGCCAAGGGATTTCACGAACTGCGCCTTTCAGAAAGAGCGGGAAGACGGAGAACTGTTTTGGATTGTCAAATACGGCAGTCCAGGCACAGGGATGCAACCACTCATTCCTGCGTTGCTGTCAGAAGAAGAAGGGTGGAAGGTTGTGGCCTATGTCCGAACATTTTGCGTTACACAGCCGTAGCATCATGTTATTTGGCAAAAGTGCTTCGAGGGGAACAGGATCCGTGACACCTCAACGTCCTGGCGCAAGCCGACTTGAAGGGAAGGGATATAGCCATGAGTATTCGCGTGACTACAAGACGTCGCCTCATCGTCTGTCTGCTTGTACTAATAGGTCTGTTCAGTTACGAAATCAGCTTCCTGGTGCCTGATGCTCAGGCTATTCCTGCGTTTGCACGGAAATACGGATTGCCGTGCAACGTCTGCCATGTGCCGGGATTTCCGAAGCTGAATGACTTCGGGAACCAATTTCGCGACCAGGGGTATCAATTCGACGCGGATGTGGACCTCCCCACTCACCCAAATATCACTATGGGCTACTGGCCCCTCTCAATGAGGACGACGGTCGGCTACCAGGCGTCCAGTGTCCGAACAGATGGTAGTGGAGTCACGACTGGTGGGTTTGGTTTTACGGGGCTTGATATTTTAAGCTTTGGCCTCCTGCACCGCGACATCTCGTTTGGCTTGGTGTTGACCCCTGGGCTCGGAGGCGCAGGGTTTGGCACAGGAGCGTCGGACGGCGATTTGGAGGCTGCGTATGTCCGGCTCAACCGGCTCGAACGGTTTCTTGGCGTCAAAGGCGAGCCAGGGACGTATCTCATGAATTTCAAGATCGGGAAGTTTGAAATCGATGTGCCCTACAGCGAGAAGCGGAGCCCCACCCTCAACACGCCCTTTGTGATGTATCACTATGTCGCTGGGACCCCCTACTTCGCCGGGGCAACCGGGACATCGACCAGTAGCTACCTCAACCCCAACTCCTTTGCAATCGGAGAAAATTCCCCCGGCGTTGAAATGGCCGGCATTACCAAAACAGCGATCACCGACGGGGTCTTTCGCTACAGTCTCGCGGGGCTCAGCACGAACACCTTTTCAGGCCCTGTGAGCGGCGGCGATGGTACGGGGGGGAGAAACGTGAATTTCTATGGCCGTATGACCCAGTCGTTTGGAGGCTATGGCATTGTCACCGGCCAGCGCATCGGGCTATTCGGCGCGTACGGAAATGCTCCGACTATCGCGAATGCCACCTGCCCCAGCTGCCTGGCCGTTGCGGGGAGCGGTCAGCCATTCTATCGGATTGGGGCCGATGTCAGTTTCACCTACGATGGACAATGGAATCTCTTTGGCGCGATCGTGCGTGGGAACGACAGCAAGAACCTCTTTGTGTCGCAAGGAATCGTAAACGCCCAAAATGCCACATGGAACGGCGCCTTTGTCGAGTTAGACTGGTACCCGACTCAATTGCCGCTGGTCGGAATGCCCGGCTGGTTCTTTGCCTATCGCTATGACATCATCAGAAACGACCGGCAAGGCGATCCGACATTTGCCAAGAACTACAATAACGTAGATTCTCATACGTTTCTGGTCCGATATTACATCCACCAGTCAAACCGGACCGATATTGCACTGCATGCAGAATACAACACCTATCGCACGGTAGGCGTAGGGTCGGCAAATGCTGTGCTAGGCAATGGGACCTGCGCGCCCGCTTGTGGAAACCTGCTTGGCCAAACGATGCTCGTCGGGCTCGACTTTGCCTATTGAAGACAACCTAGAGGAGGACATTGTTGTGCACCGCGCCACTCGCGCCTTCTGTGGAGAAACTGAATGACAGCGGGCGGGACAGAAAAACAAGCCCGTTCAACTCCCATGTTGATGATGGCGGTACTGGCAGTCGTCTGTAGCCTAGGGGCGGGACCAACCAGTCGAGTGGTTTGTGGCATGTGTGAGGAACCGAATCGATTTGTCCGGGTGCAGGTTTCCGCGAAGGACCGTCATGCAGAAAACGCCCAACCTTTTTCTCATCCCTTCCGGTGGAGCGCTGAACAATGGAAGCCGATCCTGCGCAGTATCCATGTCCGGGAGCGTGGCCAGGGAGTACTCTTTTTTCCTGCTCCGAACGGGCCGACGCTGCCGGCCTTTACTCCGGCTGAGGTGGAGTATCTCAGCGAAACCCTGACGCGAGCGTTTGCCCAGGCGCAGCCCTCGGAGGTGGTGGTCTTCGGGTTGACTAGCCCGAAGACACAAGAGATTACCGAAATCACGACAGGGGCCTGGTATGTGAAAGATGCGCAGTTGCATCTGATCTTGGGGAACTATCGTGAATCCTTTACGATGTCGAGCATCCGGGAGCTGTTATGGGAGGATCCACTGCACATGATTGCTGGGGTATTCTATGAATTTGTGCCGGGTCCACATCAGAGACTGCTTGGAGAAGGCAACGGACTTGGAGCTTTCCTAATCCCTGAATCTCCGCAGTTAGCCATCGCCTACCAACAATTTTTCTTGGGCATTCCTCTGCTAGACGGTGGTCATGAGCAGGGAACATCTCCTGCCACTTATCCGGATTCTTCTCTCGAAGGTAAACTGCAAAGGCTCAAACAGATTCGCGACGGCGGGTTAATCACCGACAACGAATACGCAGCGAAGAAAAAAGCGCTCCTCGAAGGGTTTTGACCACTGACCGGCACAAGACAGTAGGGCTGGAAAGCCAATGGGGTCATTGTGAGGTGGTCGGGATCATTTATGAATAATCCCAACTAGCGCGAAGGTCACTCCCTCCACTCAGTAATCCGCACGTGCAGATTCTTCGCCTCTGTCATCCCCGCTGTCGCATTTCACCACGGTCTTCCGTTGGTACCGTGGCAATATGCCCCTAGATCGACCATTTCTTCCATTGAATCAGGAGCTTTCTGTGGCACACCTCATGCTGATTCCTTAACCGGAAAGGTATGACCATGAGGCCAAGGATTTCAGGGCGGATACATTTGTCGGTGGATGTATATGTCAAGACGCTGTGGACAAGAGTGAAGCGCAGAGGGCGTGGAACAGGTTTCCTGGCGGTCGGCCTTGTCGTCTTTGCACTCGCTGGCCTTATTGCCTGCGAGAGGACTCCCGACCAAGCGCCTGAAGCCAAGAAGGCCGTTGTGGCTGAGAGGCCGGGAGTGATCCATCTCACAGCCGAAGAACTTGCGCGGACGGCGATTGAGGTCGCGCCGGTTGCCCGTGGGGCGTTGTTGGTCCCCAGGCAATATACCGCCACGGTTCAAGCCAACGAAAATGAATTGGCTGAGGTGACCACGCTCATCAGGGGCCGGGTAGAGAAGGTCTACGTGGATGTCGGCCAAGACGTGAAGAAAGATGCCTTGTTGGCCCTGCTCCATAGTACGGACCTCGGCGTGGCAGAGGGGACGTATCTGAAATCTGCCGCAAGGCTGCACGAAGCGAAACTGGCGTATGAGCGCGCCAAGGATCTGTATGAACAAAAGGTCGTGAGTCTGGCCGAGTTGCAGCGGCGCGAGGCCACGATGAAAACGGCCCAAGCAGAAACGCGCGAGGCGCGTAACCGTCTGGAACTGCTCGGTACCCCCCGGCAGGAAGTCGAGCGGCTGGATCGTGAGGATACGATCAAGGCCGACGTGCCCCTACGCGCGCCGTTCGACGGCCGGGTCATCATGCGCAATATCACGAGGGGCGAGGTGGTCGAGATGGAGCAGAAGCTCTTCACTATCGCGGATCTTTCGGATGTGTGGGTGGTCGGCAACGTGCCGGAGAAGGACATACAGTTCATCCGGAAGGACCAGAAGGTCAATGTGATTGTGTCGGCCTATCCCCATGCCATCATTCCGGGAACGATCACCTACATCGGGGATGTGCTCAATCCGGCCACCCGCACGATGCGTCTGCGGGTGACGGTGTCGAATCCTGATCGGCTGTTGAAACCGGAAATGTTCGCCACCGTCCTTGTCTATGCGGCGGCAACCCCGGATGCGCTGACTGTGCCGCTCGAGGCAGTCCAAAACGGGCCGACCGGTACGATGGTGTTCGTTCAACGCGGGACGAATGACTTTGAAGTGCGCCCGGTCAAGGTGGGAAGCGAACAGGGAGAGGTGGTGACGGTGCTGGAGGGGGTGAGCGCCGGTGAACAGGTCGTGACCAAGGGATCATTCGTGCTTAAGTCTGAAATGGAACGGCACAAGCTCGAGCCGACGCCATGATCGCTGCTCTTCTTGAATTTTCGCTACGGCAACGGATCCTGGTCCTGGGCTTGACCTGTTTGTTGTCCGTGGCCGGTGTCTTCGCCTTTCAGTCTATTCCGATCGACGCCTACCCCGATGTGACGAACATCCAGGTGCAGGTGCTGACCGAGGCGCCGGGTCTCTCGCCGATCGAAGTCGAGCGGTTCATCACCTATCCGCTCGAACTCCAGATGACCGGTCTGCCTGGTTTAGCGGAGATCCGATCCCTTTCCAAATTCGCCCTGTCCCAGATCACAGTCGTGTTCCACGACGACGTGGATATGTATTTCGCCCGCCAGTTGGTCCTCGAACGGATCATGGCTGCGAAGGAGCGCTTACCAGAGGGGCTCGAACCAGTGATGGCTCCCGTCACAACGGGGCTGGGCGAGGTCTATCACTATTATGTGGAAGGGCCGAATGCGGCGGCGACCGATCCAACGATCGTCGAGACGGAGTTGACGGATCAGCGCACGATGCAGGACTGGGTCCTGCGGCCGCTACTCAAGGGCGTGCCGGGTGTGATCGATGTGAACGGCATGGGCGGGTTCGTCAAGCAATATCAAGTCCTGGTCGATCCGGCCAAGCTTCGCAAGTTCGACTTGACGCTCCACGATATCTATGACGCGGTGGCAAAGAACAATGCCAATGCCGGTGGCAACGTCCTGGATCGCCATGCGGAACGCGCGATCGTCCGAGGCCTGGGCCTGATCAAGAGCGTGAACGATATTGAGTCCATCATCGTGAAAGAGTCCGGCGGCACGCCGGTCTTTGTGCGTGATGTCG
>JBDTSF010000154.1:0-17239 GCA_039931295.1 Nitrospirota bacterium
GCGGCGAGCCCCCGCTTCGTTCGGAGCTCTTCAGCGCCGATCAAATGGAGCAACATGGCAAGACTCTGGCTGGCCTGCACCAGTTGAGCCCGGGACAGGCTCCGGACCAACTTCTCAGCAGGCTTGCTGAGAATGAGGGCGTCCTGATCGGAGTCCGCGATCTGTTGGCAGAGGCGGTGAAGGCGAACCGCCGGATTACACCGGCCGGAGAATGGCTTCTCGATAACTTCTATTTGATCGAAGAACAGATTCGCACGGCCAAGAGACACTTGCCCAAGGGGTACAGTCGGGAGCTGCCTCGCTTACTGAATGGCTCAACGGTCGGGCTCCCGCGCGTGTATGACATCGCGCTCGAAACGATCTCGCATGGCGATGGCCGGGTCGATCCGGTAAGCCTCAGCAGTTTCGTTGCCGCCTACCAGACTGTTACGGGCCTCACGTTAGGCGAATTATGGGCCATCCCTATCATGCTCCGGCTGGCGCTGATCGAGAATCTTCGGCGCGCGGCCACGCGGATCGCCGCCCACCGGATTGACCGCAATCGGGCTGACTACTGGGCGGATCAGATGATGGACATCACAGAGAAGGATCCGAAGAGTCTGATTCTGGTGATCGCAGACATGGCACGGTCGAGCCCACCGATGGCGAGTGCGTTTGTGGCAGAGTTCACGCGCCGGTTGCAGGGACAGAGCCCCGCCTTGGCGTTGCCGCTTACCTGGATCGAACAGCGGCTCTCCGAGTCCGGCCTGACCATTGAGCAGTCGGTGCAATCGGAGAACCAACAGCAGGCCGTCGACCAGGTCTCCATCAGCAACAGCATCGGCAGTCTCCGATTTCTGGGTGCGATGGACTGGCGCACGTTCGTTGAGACGATGAGCGTGGTTGAGCGGACGCTGAGTGAGGATCCCGCTGCAGCCTACGGCCTAATGGATTTTGCCACTCGCGATCGCTACCGCCACGTGGTGGAGAAGATGGCGAGATGCAGCCGGCTCTCGGAACACGAAGTCGCGCGCCACGCGATTTATCTGGCGCAGCAAGGCGTGAGTAGGAAAGGCGTCGACGACCGAGAAGCCCATGTTGGTTTTTATCTGATCGACAAGGGCGTGCCACAGCTCGAACGAGCGGCGGAGGTGCGCCTCTCCCCATCTCACGCGCTTCAGCGAACGAGTGGTCGGTTTCCGTTGCTCCTCTATGTCGGCACGATCGTCTTGATGACGGGGGTCTTCACCGGCGGCTTACTGGCATTGGCCTATGCCGAGGATGAGGAGGGTTGGCTCCTCGCACTGGTCGGCCTCCTGTGCCTCATCTGTACAAGTCAACTGGCGGTCGCGCTGGTGAATTGGCTTGCGACAGTGTTGGTGACGCCGCATGCGCTGCCGCGAATGGACTTCTCCAAAGGCATTCCCCAGGAATTCCGTGCACTGGTTGTGGTTCCGACTATGCTGAGCAGCGTTAAAAACATCGAAGAGCTGATTGAGGCGCTCGAAGTCCGGTTCCTGGCCAATAGGGACGGCCACCTGCATTTCGGCCTGTTGACTGATTTTCAAGACGCGCAGGAGGAAACCATTCCGGAAGACGAGCCACTGTTGCGGCTGGCCCAGAAAAGAGTTGAAGAGCTGAATGGAAAATACAGAAAGACGACCGGCGATGCGTTCTTTTTGTTTCATCGCCCGCGCCGATGGAACCCTGGAGAACGGATCTGGATGGGGCACGAACGCAAACGAGGCAAGCTAGCGGATTTGAATTCACTTCTGCGAGGCGGCTCACGGGATTGCTTCTCCCTCATCGTCGGCGAGACTGAGGTGCTGTCGAAGGTGCAATACGTGATCACCCTCGACACGGATACACAACTGCCGCGTGATGCGGCGCGTCAGTTCGTAGGAACCATGGCGCATCCGCTGAATCGTCCGCGGTACGACGAGCACAAGCAGCGTGTTTGCGAAGGATACGGCATCCTGCAGCCACGCGTCGGCGTAAGCCTCCCAGGCACGAATCAGTCGCGCTATGCGCAACTCCACGGGAGTGAGCCCGGCATCGATCCCTATACGCGCGCCATCTCCGATGTATACCAGGATCTGTTCAGTGAAGGCTCGTTCATCGGCAAGGGGATCTATGAGGTGGACGCGTTCGAACGCGCACTCGCGGGTCGCTGTCCCGAGAACCGGATTCTCAGTCACGATCTTCTGGAAGGGTGCTACGCGCGGGCGGGGCTGCTGAGCGATGTGCAGTTGTATGAGGAGAATCCCTCTTGCTACAGCGTGGATGTGAGCCGGCGGCACCGCTGGATCCGTGGGGATTGGCAGCTTGCTGGGTGGCTCCTGCCGCGCGTCCCAGGTCCAGGAGCACAGCGTCAGAGGAATCCGCTCTCTGGACTGTCCCGATGGAAGCTTTTCGACAACCTTCGGCGTAGCCTTGTCCCGTCTGCGTTGACCGCCCTGTTGCTGCTCGGCTGGACAGTCTTGTCACCGTTCTGGTTGTGGACCTTGGCGGTGATCGGCATCATCCTGATTCCTCCGTTGCTTGCTGCTATCCTGGATCTGTTTCAGAAGCCGAAGGATGTGTTGCTGGAGCAGCATGTCGCCGCCGCGCTGCGCTCGGCCGGGCGGCACAGCGTTCACTCGGTATTGACGGTTGTGTGCCTTCCCTACGAGGCGTTCTTCAGTTTGGATGCGATTGTACGCACGATCTGGCGAATGTTGGTCTCGCGTACGAGAATGCTGGAATGGAGTCCGTCCAGCAATCAGGGTCGCAATCGCCGCACAGGCCTTGTCGCCTATTGTCGGATGATGTGGGTCGGGCCAGTTCTTGCCACGGCCTCAGTGATCTATCTGACGCTGTCGGAGCCGAGCGCGTTCGATGTGGCGATGCCTATTCTGGGTCTCTGGGTTTCCTCCCCCGTGGTCGCATGGTGGATCAGTCAACCGATTACTCGGCGCGAAGTGTATTTGACGGGCGACCAGATGGTCTTTCTCCGGAAGATTGCCAGAAAGACCTGGGCGTTTTTCGAAGAGTTTGTCGGGCCGGACGATCATTGGTTGCCGCCTGATAACTATCAGGAGCATCCCGTTGCTGTGGTTGCGCATCGCACGTCGCCGACCAATATGGGACTCGCGCTGCTCGCAAACTTGTCCGCGTACGACTTCGGCTACGTGTCGGCCGGACAGCTCATCGAACGCACGACGAAAGCGTTTCACACGATGGAAGGGTTGGAACGTCACCGAAGCCACTTCTATAACTGGTACGACACGCAATCTCTGAAACCGCTGCTGCCGACCTATGTGTCGACTGTGGACAGTGGAAATCTTGCGGCCCATCTGCTGACACTGCGGCCGGGTTTGCTCGCACTCCTGGATCAGAAGATCCTGGGGCCGCAATTTTTTGGGGGGCTTAGCGACACAGTTAGGGTCATCGAGGATGCTGTCGGGGAGAGCAGTCCGGCTTCACTCGCTCAATTCCAGAAGCATCTGGAATCTGCCTACGCATCCCCGCCAACCACCCTCACGGCAGCGCGGCTCTGTCTTGACAGGCTGGCCACGACCGCCGAGGAGGTGCTCGCGAGCGTGAAGGCTGCCCCGGAGAGCCAATCGACCTGGTGGGCGCGCGCCCTCGCCCGCCAATGCCAAGACGCCCTTGCCGATCTAATCCTGCTTGCTCCCTGGTCATTGTTGTCAGCCTCACAGAATAGGCTGAACGAGTATGACCACATCGATGAGATCCCCACGCTGCGCGATTTAGCACGTCTTGACGAAGTCTGTCTGCCGGCTATCGAACATCGAATGGGCGTAGAGCTGACGGATGAGGAGAACACCTGGGGTGATCCTCTGCATGTACTGATTGCAAAGGCCAGCCAGCGCGCCAGAGAAAGAGTCGCAGCCGTCAAAGAGCTTGCACGTCAAGCCGGTCATTTCGCGAGCATGGAATATGATTTCCTCTTCGATAAGGATTGTCATCTGCTGGCGATCGGGTACAACGTCGGCGAGCGCCGAAGAGACTCCAGTTACTACGATCTGTTGGCTTCGGAAGCGAGATTGTGCAGTTTCGTGGCGATTGCACAGGGACAACTGCAGCAGGAACACTGGTTTGCTCTCGGGCGTCTCCTTACGACCACCGGTGGAGGGCCGGTGCTCATTTCATGGAGCGGCTCGATGTTCGAATATCTCATGCCGCTCTTGGTAATGCCGACATACGAACACACGCTGCTCGACCAGACCTGCAAGGCGGCGGTGGAGAGACAGATCCAATATGGAGGGCAGCGCGGCGTCGCGTGGGGCATTTCTGAATCCGGCTACAACACGATCGATGTTCATCTCAATTACCAGTACCGCGCATTTGGTGTGCCTGGTCTGGGACTCAAACGTGGGCTCGCCGATGATGTGGTCATTGCGCCCTATGCCTCGGCGCTTGCACTGATGGTGGCACCTGAGGAGGCGTGCCTGAACCTGCAGCGACTCGCAACGATAGGGCTCGAAGGACCATTCGGATTGTATGAAGCGATCGACTATACGCCTTCCCGTCTCCCACGCGGACAATCGAGCGCAGTGATTCGATCCTTCATGGCCCATCACCAGGGCATGAGTTTGCTCTCGTTGGCCCACTTGCTCCTGGACCGTCCGATGCAGAAGCGATTCGAGTCGGATCCATTGTTTCAGGCGACCATGCTATTGCTTCAGGAACGGATTCCGAAGGCGACGGCATCCTATTCGCACACCGTGGAACTCTCTGACGTACGTACGACCTTTGGTGATGCCGAGATGCCGGTGCGCAGGTTCAGCAGTCCTCACACCCCGATACCTGAGGTGCAGCTATTGTCGAACGGCCGATACCACGTGATGATCACAAACGCGGGCGGTGGGTATAGCCGTTGGAAGGACCTCGCCGTTACACGCTGGCGCGAAGACAGTACTTGCGACAACTGGGGCACGTTCTGTTACATCCGCGACGTGGAGAGCAACGAGTTCTGGTCCACGGCCTATCAGCCGACGCTGAAGCCGCCAGAGAACTACGAAGTCATCTTTTCTGAGGGACGAGCTGAGTTTCGCCGCCGTGACCACGATATCGAGACGTATACCGAGATCGTGGTGTCGCCGGAAGACGACATCGAACTGCGTCGAACCCGCATCACCAACGGCTCGCGGACCAGCCGAACGATCGAGATCACGAGTTACGCGGAAGTCGTGCTCGGATCTTCTGCCTCGGACGCGCTGCATCCGGCGTTCAGCAATCTCTTTGTCCAGACCGAGATCATTCGCGAGCGGCAAGCGATCCTGTGTACGCGCCGACCGCGCTCCTTCGACGAGCACCCGCCATGGATGTGTCATCTCATGACCGTACATGGAGCGGACATCGGATCAATGTCCTATGAGACGGACCGGCTACGGTTCATCGGCCGTGGTCACAGCGCCGCCGATCCTCAAGCCATGAGCGGCTCAGGTGCGCGACTCGAGACGCACGGTGCTGGGGAACTCTCGGGCAGCGAGGGCTCTGTGCTCGATCCGATTGTCGCCATCCGGTGTCGGCTCACGCTCGGTCCAGAAGAATCGGCCACGTTTGATATGGTGTACGGTATCGGCGACACCCGCAACGTCTGTCTGGCCCTGGTTGAGAAATATCAGGATCGGCGTCTCGCCGATCGTGTCTTCGATCTGGCATGGACTCATAGCCAGGTGGTCATGCGGCAGCTGAATGCCACCGAGGCCGACGCACAACTCTATGGCCGCTTGGCCAACTCTGTCCTATATGCCAATTCATCGCTACGGGCTGATCCGAGCGATCTGATCAAAAACCGCCGCGGGCAATCCGGGCTTTGGGGCTACGCCATCTCCGGTGATTTGCCGATCGTGCTGCTGCAGATCGGAGATCCGGCCAATATCGATCTGGTGCGCCAGCTCGTACAGGCCCACGCGTACTGGCGCTCCAAGGGGTTGGCCGTGGACTTGGTGATCTGGAACGAAGATCACGCCGGTTACCGGCAACTACTCCACGAACAAATCATGGGGCTGATTGCCGCGGGTCTCGAAGCACATGTGGTGGATCGACCGGGCGGCATTTTTGTGCGTCCTTCGGACCAGATATCGACCGAGGATCGTATTCTGCTGCAATCGGTCGCCCGTGCCATCATCACCGACAATCGGGGATCGTTAGAGGATCAGATCACCCGCCGAGGTCATGTGGATGTTACCGTACCGCGCCTGAGGCCAAGACGAACCCACCGTGCCGAACCGTTGCCATCAGCTGCGTTGCCACGCCACGATCTCAGGTTCTTCAACGGGCTGGGAGGATTCACGCCTGATGGCCGCGAGTATGTCATCACGACTGCGCAGGGGCATGTGACACCGGCACCGTGGGTGAACGTACTGGCGAATCCGCATTTTGGTTCCGTCATCTCGGAGAACGGCCAGGCCTATACCTGGAGCGAGAACGCCCATGAATTCCGCCTCACTCCATGGCACAACGACCCGGTGAACGATGCGAGCGGAGAAGCCTTATACATCCGTGACGAAGAGAGGGGCCACTTCTGGTCTCCCACGCCGCTGCCCAGCCGCGGGGCGACACCGTACGTCAGTCGGCACGGCTTCGGTTATAGCGTCTTTGAGCATACAGAGCGCGGTATCCGTTCAGAGTTGTGGGTGTACGTGGCCCTGGATGCCACGATGAAGTTCATGGTCTTAAAAGTAAGGAACGAGTCAGGCCGATCGCGCAAGCTGTCCGCGACGGGTTACGTGGAATGGGTTCTGGGAGATCTACGGCCAAAATCGGCGATGCATGTTGTGACTGAACTGGACCCGAAGAGCGGCGCGGTCTTCGCTCGAAATCCCTATCATACGGAGTTCGCCGGTCGGATTGCTTTCTTTGACGTAGATGAGACGACTCGGAGCATCAGTGGCGACCGGGCTGAATTTATTGGGCGCAACGGCACACTTCGCAGTCCGGCCGCGATGGCTCGGGTTCGGCTGTCGGGCAAAGTAGGAGCTGGGCTCGATCCCTGCGGCGCGATCAACGTTCCATTCGAGCTGGCCAATGGGCAAGAGCGCGAGATTATTTTCAGGCTGGGGGTTGGGCGGGATGCCGAAGATGCTCGGAACTTGGTGCGCCGCTTTCGGGGACCTGCCGCGGCGCGCGGGGCGCTCGAAATGGTCTGGCAGTACTGGAAGCACACACTTGGAGCGGTGCATGTGGAGACACCGGACCAATCTCTCAACGTTTTGACGAACGGCTGGCTCTTGTACCAAACGCTGGCGTGCCGTCTGTGGGCGCGGAGCGGATACTATCAATCGGGGGGTGCCTTCGGATTCCGCGACCAACTTCAAGATTCGATGGCGCTCATCCACAGCGAGCCTCAGCTTGTCCGCAAGCACCTCCTGCTCTGTGCCGCCAGACAGTTTCAAGAAGGCGATGTCCAGCACTGGTGGCATCCACCCTCAGGCCGAGGTGTGCGCACGCGTTGTTCGGATGATTACCTTTGGCTGCCGCTGGCGACATGCCGCTACGTGCTGAGCACAGGAGATAGTGGGATCTTGGATGAACCCATCCACTTCGTCGAGGGCCGTCCGGTCAACCAGGAGGAGGACTCGTATTACGATTTGCCGGGACGGTCTGAAAAAGTAGAAAGTTTGTACGAACACTGTGTGCGAGCCATTCTGAAGGGCCTCACACGCGGGGAGCACGGCCTCCCGCTCATCGGATCCGGTGACTGGAACGATGGCATGGACATGGTCGGCAAACACGGCAGAGGCGAGAGCATCTGGTTAGGTTTTTTCCTGTATGACGTGCTCATGCAGTTTACGAAGGTCGCACAACTGCGTGGTGATCTGTCCTTCGCTGAACGTTGTCAGAGGGAGGCGGCTGACCTGCGCCAGAATATCGAGCAGCATGGCTGGGATGGAGAGTGGTATCGCCGTGCCTACTTTGATGATGGCTCGCCACTGGGGTCGGCGAGTAATCCAGAATGCCAGATCGATTCGATTGCGCAAAGCTGGTCGGTACTCTCCGGTGCGGGGGATGCCTCGCGCTCACGCATGGCTATGAGCGCGCTGGATCGGCGTCTTGTGCGCCGAGACCATGCGTTGATTCAACTGTTGGATCCGCCGTTCGATAAGTCACATTTGAATCCCGGATATATCAAAGGGTATGTCCCCGGGGTGCGAGAAAATGGTGGGCAGTATACGCATGCGGCCATCTGGGCGGCGATGGCGTTCGCCGCATTGGGAGACAGACGGCGGGCGTGGGAATTATTGGGCATGATCAACCCGGTAAACCATGCGCGGTCTCCGGAGGGCGTTGCGACCTATAAGGTAGAACCGTACGTCGTCGCAGCAGACGTCTACGCGGTCTCGCCGCACACTGGCCGTGGCGGATGGACGTGGTACACGGGCTCGGCAGGTTGGATGTACAGGCTTATCGTGGAATCACTCCTTGGGTTGAGGCTTGAAATAGATACGCTACACGTTGTTCCATGCCTCCCTGCGGATTGGAAGGGGTTCACGATACATTATCGATATCGCGAAACGGTGTACCATATCACCGTGCTGCAAACACGCGCTGGGAACGACGAGACGAGCATGAGTGTTGATGGCATTGAGCAACACGATAAGACCATTCACCTTGTGGACGACCGTCGGGAGCATTTGGTTGAGGTACACGTACCGGTCGCCGAAGTTAACTGAGTGTAACCTCATACGCCGAATCAATCCCATTCTTAGTTGAAATTCCGGAGCGGCCTCGATGCAGTCCTCAGGCAATGTGAGTTCCTTCCCCGCGTTCAGCTTAGGCGGGCCACCTCAAACCGTAGATTCAATGAAGGGCCAGACCCGCGTAATACCCCTTGACCGGGCCCTCCATGGCGTCTAGCATAGGATTGTGCCGTATCGAGCCTCGCTGACTGGCCTATTCCGCTCGTTTGGAGCGTTCTTCCGACGCGTGGAATCCCTCAGCCTCCGCCGTTCCTCTGTCAGAACGTTTCTGACGCCTTGTGCTTCATGGCCATGACTACCAGGGCTGAGTCGGATTAGGTCCTTACGGACGCATGAGTCGGCGGACATGTAGTGGACTTCTCGGTACAGGCCCACACTATAAGGAGGGATGCAATGACACCAGAAGAACAGATTGCGAAGATGAAGAAAGCGATCGCTCAGGCCATTAAGGTGATGAGCGACCGGTTTGGATCGACGGAGGGAGATGTGAATAGGGCTATTGATGAGCTGAAGGCATCTATGCAGACGGCGCCTGTTGCAGCCGTTCAGCCTTCTCAGAGCACGGCACCCGCGACGATGGGGGCGTAGTGGCGTCAGCGCAGATTGAATAATACGATCATAACGTTGCATGAATAAGGGGCTCGTTCGCTATCCCGCAATCTGAGAGGATGGGGGCGAGTCGGTTAGGTGTGTGTCAAGGAGCTGTCTGAGCCATGGGGTATCGGCATCAGGGAGGATCGCATGAAGAACGCGACGCAAGTCTATGTGCTGACGCTGAATGCACCGTCAAGAAAAACAGTTCGACTTTGGACCGGAGCAAGCCTCCATTCGTTGAGACACTTTTCCAGCAAGAAGATTGATCGTACACTAGCGGAGATGCAGCAGCGTGTGGACAGGTTACAGCGCACGATCAGCGAGTTGGCAACGGGCGGTTTATATTCCATCAATCGCTCTCGATAATGCATTCTTACAAGCCGGATACACTCAAGTAAGAAAGAGTACCGCTATTATGTCGGACGATAGACAAGATAAGAAGATTCATGCTGCAGCCAAGCCAACTAGCGCTCCATCGCGGAAGCCAGCCGAGAGCGATCTGACGTGTACCGAATCGCAGATTGAGGACATTCTCTCTGAGGGTGAGTCCAGCAAGCCGATGAGCAAGAGTGACAAGGGCCTTCATATAAAACGTCAGCCGAAGTCCTCGCGGTAAGGCATCCGAGGTGCAGCAGGGCCCCATGTTGTCCGATCGGACGATTGATGATGACGGCACCTCTTCTGCGGCCACTAGAAGAAGCGTGCGGAATATTCTCGCCTCGCTCACTCGCTACCCACTACCGCGCAGGTGAGCTGTTAGGAAACGGCTGATGAATATTGGCTGATGGCAGAATAGTTTGTGTCGATAGCGCAATGGGGAGCAGCCGTGTGACCGAATGCCTAAATGATGTGAGACGTCGCTGGCCTCTCCCTACTCGCGACTATTGGTCTACTCCTTTTGCCGAATCGTTGCTGCAGCATCTCGATCTTTGCCTTGGAGCGTCCATCTTCGATATTGCCTCCGGTCATGGGATTCCCGCTTTCTACCTGGCGGAGCAGGTGGGGCCTACAGGGCAGGTTCTGGCTATCGATCATAGTGAGAGGCAGATCACGCACGCGCGCGCGATCCAAGGCGTAGGACTTCCATGGCTGAGGTTTGAATGTTTAGATATGCGTGCACTGCCTCAGCACCTGCCGTGTTTCGACCGTATCACCGGCAATCTTTCCGTGATGTTTTTCCGCCCCAATCGGTTCGAAGCCGTTCAGGGATTGCTGGAACATCTCAAGCCAGGCGGCCAACTGGTGCTGACATTTCCTTCGCTCGGCACATTCGAATCGCTTTGGCGTCGGGTCGATGAGGAGATGGCGGTTCGTGGCCTCCTGGTGGAACGCCGTCGGTTGGAAGCCTATCTTGCCGAACGTCCGTCAGCCGCAGATGCTCGTGGATGGTTGGATCGGCTTCATCTCTCGCGCGTTTTTGTGGCCGAGTATCCGCTGGAGGTGGCGACGGGAGGCGGTCAGGCGTTCTTACAGCACCCATTGCTCAGAGGTGGTTTTCTTGAGGATGCGTACGAGTGTTTTGAGGATCAGCGGTTGGCGGACGAGGTCATGACAAAGGTCTCGGAAGATGTAGGAAGCTTCACGCCGCTCATTGCACAGCGATGTGTCGTGTCGGGGTGGAAACTCTAGGGCGGTAGGCTATGGCCGGTTGTTTGCCTGCGAAGGAATCGTCAGCTCAGCGATGTCTTGATTAGAACCGGTATCCAAGCTCTGCGATATACATGTCCACGCCGAGACTGGATGGTCCGTAAAGGCCGGCATCAGAGAAGTGTTGGATGCGAAAGCCGGTATAGGCGTGAGAAAATGGATCAATCCGAACCCCCATGGTCGCGATAATCTGAGCCGTCCCCCCGATATCTTGCACACCGAACGTATGGTTGCTGAAGAGTCCTGCTCCCACTCCAGTGTCGAAGGTAACAAGTCCTTTCCAGCCGCTCAACGCGAGAACAGGCACGGACGTCATCATCAGACCGCTCTCATTTCCCCCGTCAGTAGCCCCGCGCTTGCGATCAGTCTCGTCTCCAGACCCCATGTGTCTCCACCGAGCGGCCAGGACCAGGGGAGTTTGACGATCGCTGCGACGTCGTGCAGGTGGAAATAATATTTTTGCTCTTTCCCCATGAAGGGGATTTTCTCACCGAAGCCAATGCGAGGGCCAATACTCAAGAGAGTAATGTCTCCTGCAAAGCTGGGTGTTGCGCACAATGCTGTGGCGATTCCGAGGATAATGATCAGATGCAGAAAGCGTGTTCGTTGGCTGCCTCGCATGTGCGGTCTCTCGGTCATTTAAATTATTGTGACACGATTCGACGATTCCCCCAAGAATTCTCATCTTATGGTTACAGTCTCTCAGACGCGTGAGCGGCTCCATGAATTGGACATGTGCCTGGTATCACTGCGGCTGAAACCTGGTTCTGGCCCGGCAAAGACACAATTCATGAGGCCTGCCGGTGTAATGGGTATGAGGCTGTGACAGACAGAGAATTGTTCGTTAGAGTAACGTGAATCTGAGATGGGAGGGGTGTGCTAAAGCATGAAGGGGCGCTTCAATCGAAGCGCCCCTTCTTCAGCTAACACATGTGAGCGCTAGATTAGAAACGACCGCGCCCACCGCGATCGCCACCACCGCCACCACCGCCGCCGAAACGTCCACCACCACCACCGCCGCCACCGGTCCGAGGTTCTTGTGGCTTGGCCTCATTGACCGTCAGCGGGCGTCCGTCCATTTGTGAGCCGTTCAATGCGGTAATCGCAGCTTTGGCTTCTTCTTGTGTGGCCATCTCGACGAAGCCGAAGCCTCGTGATTGCCCGGTGAATTTGTCCGTGATCACACGCGCAGACTCGACGGTGCCATGCGCCGCGAAAAGGGTGGTGAGTTGTGATTCAGTTGCCGCATAAGGCAACCCGCCGACATAAAGTTTTGAACCCATGGGGGTTCCTCCTTCTGAAATTGATATTGATTGAAACTCGAGAACACATACACGAGGGGAAGGGACGGGCCGAAGACGCGAACAGTGCAGCGACTTGGATCGAGCTTCCGGTCAGATTCTCGGTAACAACAACATCGGTGATGGGCCGTTCCATTCGCTGTTTCATGCGAGGCCCTCCGCATGAGACGAGAACATCCTAACAGAGGCACAAGGGAAAAGCTATAGACTTAGGTTTTCCTCATTGTGAAGTCCCTGCCCGACGAAAGATAGATTGTATGAATGGTATGAGAGGGCAGGATTAAGGTTGCCAGGTAGTGGGAGAGGGGCAAGCCCACCAACTTATACATCCGCATTGCCGGTGGGGCCGGGACCCGGCCAGATGAGATAGGGGGGCCGTTTCATCGTCTCCGCCGATCGCGGGTAGAGACGCTGGGCATAACTATAGGCGTCTTCTTGTGCAATGAGGCACGTGGCTGCATCGAGATGGTTGGAGATGACGTGGAAGGTCCCGCGGTCATCTGCTGTGATGGTTGCCATGTAGAGGGCACATGAAAAACTTCCTTCTTTTGAGCAGGCAGTGCTGATCAAAAGGTGCGATCCATCTGGAAACGTGACGATGGGGTCCAAGTTGGTACGGCTCATATATATGTCCCTTCCATCACGTGTTTGATTTTATACGGCTTGGTTTGCGTAGGGAGTGACATACAGTCTGAGGAGGTGCCCATCCCATTCCGTTCCTTCAAGGGCGACTACGGCGTTTAAGGCCTGTTCACCGGACCCCATTTCTACAAATCCATACCCGGCGGATCTTCCTGTATGTTTGAATCTGACCACGTACGCTCTGGCAACAAGACCGTAAGAGGTGAAGATGCCGCGTAACTCGCAGTCCGAAATGCTCTCAGGAAGTCCCCCCACATATAGGACGCGTTTTCCCATCGTGATGTCCTTTGTCATGGATCAGTTCGTCCGAGCCAGTGAGTCTTCGACATATGGGCCAGTCCGCAGTGATGTGGCAAGACCGAGTGAGTAGAGACCGTGGATGACCCACTTTGAGGGGTCGAAATGGTACCAGAGGGTACCGTTCCGGTAATCGGTTGGGTACATGTGATGGTAGTTATGGTACCCCTCGCCAAATGTTACGAGGGACACCAGCCAGCTATCTCTACTGGAGTCTGAAGTGCCGTAGGACTGCCGTCCCCATAGATGACAAATGGAGTTGATGAAAAACGTTGAATTCAGTACGGCGAATGTGCGTCCGACGCCGGCGAGGAGAAAACAACCGATTCCACCCATCACGCCATTGAAGAGAAAGCCCACGAGGAACGTGCCGGCCAGGCCCGCAAGGAGCAGAAGGGGGTAGTATTTATGTTGCCAGATGGCCACGAGATCGTTTGCAACACACGTCGCATACTTTGGGTCGGCGTATCGATCGGTGATAAAGAGCCATCCACAGTGGCTGTGCCAGAAGCCGTGTTGTGCATTGTACGGATCTTTCTCTTCGTCACAATGCGCGTGATGACGCAGATGATCAGCGGCCCATTTGATGGCGGAGTTCTGTAGTGCCCAAGCACCACCGATTAAGAGTGTGCATTTGACCCAGTTTGGGCAGTTAAAGCTCCGATGGGCCATCAACCGATGATAGCCGACGGTGATGCCCAATCCACTGACGACATAGAGCAGTCCAAATAATGACCAATCGACCCATGTGTAGTGGTACAGATATCCATAGAGGGGGACCCCAATTATCGCGCCAGCAGTAATTGAGCAAAAGATGAGGGCTGTCCAGATGCCATGACGACTGTTGATCTTGATCGCGACACCCGAGGGAGTAATGGTAAATGTGGGTGATTGTGAACTCTCAGATTGCTGTTTTGTCTGGTTCATGGGTCCTATTCATCCTGAATGAACTGGCACTGGCAGCTTTAGGTTTTCACTCCGCGCAGCCTGTTGTTTCGATCAACCTCTGCCATCGGCAATCACTGTCTACCGAGTCTACATGTCTGGCAGGAGTAAGCGGGGCACAGATGCATAATGCCCGGCGGCTTCCTTTATAAGCCGTACGTGTAGAACCGAGCAGAAACTAAAACATCGATCGCGCAGAGTTTAGGGGGAGGGAGTGAAGGCGCGAGGGATAGGGCGTGACTTAACTACATATATTTGCAGTTTAACACAGACCGCATGCTATAGCGAACCTGTCAGCGTTTCATGACACAAATTAGCCAGATAGGGGTCGTTCACTCGATCTCGATTTCGTGATCCTCATGTATCAATCGTTCATACCGCTTGGCGGAAAGTCTTAGCGAGCTGCACAAAGCAGAGGCAGCTTGAGGCGCAATATTGCCAGCGAACGAGTAGGCGGCGTTTCCATTACAGCCATGCAAAGAAGCACTCGACAAGCCAGCGGCATTGGTATCGCGGAGGTGGCGTCTGTTTCGCGTCTTGAGTTCCTGTGTGGGCCGGTGCGGGACGGTCATGTTCACGCCGTCCTGCTTGAGATCGTCTTCGAGCCCGTCACTGTTATACACCAGAATCCCGCATCATGTCCGGCAATGGGTTGTGCTGTCGTTTTTTCTATGGGCTTAGGCCAAGTGTCCGACAGCCTGCGGATATTCTTGGTCCTGCCATTAGGATCAGGTCCCGCCATATGACCCTCCTTGTGGCGTACCTTAAAGCGGACAGATGATGTGCTAGCGACATTACTTTTCAAGAAAGTTGACGACAGAGAGGGCTTACTGTACGATGATTTCCACGGGGTTGTCGCAGTAGTCCGGCGGCACCGCTGTATACACCATAACGGACTTCGCGATCGCATCGCGACTAGGTCCTGTCGGAGTTGATGCCTTCCCGGTTTCTCTCCTCTCGGTTTTCTGATCCTGTCTTCATGCGATCCCACTGAAAGGATAGTGCATTGCATACTTCTGTTCACACGAGTTTTCATACGCTTGGTCTGTCTGAACCGCTCCTGCGGGATTTAACAGCAGCCGGCCTGGTGGTCCCCACTCCCATTCAGGCTCAAGCCATTCCACCAGCTCTTGAGGGCCGGGATGTCATTGGTTGTGCGCAAACGGGTACGGGGAAGACTGCCGCATTTGTTATCCCCATGATCGAACGGCTTGCAGCCCTGCCAAAAGGTCAGCCGCAAGCCTTGATTCTCGCACCGACGCGAGAATTGGCCCTGCAGATTTTTGGCGCAATTGAGAAACTCGGTCGGAGCCACAGCATCTCTGCCACGGTCATCGTAGGGGGGAGCGATATGCAGGCGCAGATCAGAGGATTACGCCAACGGCCCGATGTTCTGGTTGCCACGCCGGGGCGTTTGCTGGATCATATGTGGAATGGGACGGTCAACTTGGCTCCGATGAAGATTCTGGTGCTCGATGAAGCCGACCGTATGCTTGATATGGGTTTTGCTCCTCAGATTAATCAGATTCTTGACGCGTTGCCGATAGAGCGGCAGACCTTACTTTTCTCTGCCACGATTCAGACAGATGTGACCCACCTGGTTCAAACAAGCCTGCGCGGAGCTGTTCGTGTGATGATAACACCTGCCTCAACGACGGCTGAAGGTGTGACGCAGACGGTGCATCATACGAGTTCTCAGGAGAAAACGAAGTTGTTGGTATCGTTGCTGGCGACAGAACGAGGGACAGTCCTGATATTTGCTCGGACAAAGAGTCGGGTCGACCGACTCGGTCAGGCCCTTGAACAGGCTGGTCATCGTGTTGCGGTCATTCATGGAGACAGAAGTCTGCCTCAACGTCTTCGCGCGCTCGACGGATTTAAACGAGGGCAGGTCAGAATTCTTGTTGCGACGGATATTGCAGCCAGGGGAATTGATGTAGCCAATATTGGCCACGTGGTCAATTATGATATGCCAAACTGCCCGGAAGACTATATCCATCGTATTGGACGGACAGCTCGAATGAAGATGACTGGGCGAGCCACAAGTTTTGTGACCTTTGAGGATCGCGATCAGCTGTCCGCGATCGAAACGTTGTTGGGGAACTCTTTGCCATTGGCGGAGGGAAGCCCCAGCCTTCTTGATCGGTCGTACGTGAGAATGACTGAACGGCCAAGAGGTGATCGTCCGCAGTGGGGCTTCCAGAGGAAGACCAAAGCGGGCATCAATTAACTCTGTCGTATCGGAGGATGACTTGATTCTAAACATAGAACCGCACGGCTAGCTGGGATGAAGCGGTGTGCTTGGGCTCATGGGGTAAAGGCGTGAATGATCGGCGGGGGCTATTGTTCCCGAACCAGATATTGACGAGCTGGGTGTGAAAAAGAAGACTTTGAATTGCTTCCAGTGGTAAGTCGCTACAGATAGATTGATGGAACACGTTGTCGGTTTTGGCGAAGCCAGATCTTGACTCGGAAATAGTGTCGTGAGTCTGAAGTTTGATGACAAAATCGAGCGATGCTTGCGAGCGTATCGTCCACCGTTTTGGTTCACGCAAAAGGTTTGGAGTGGTTATTAATGTGGCTGATGTATGCGCGGATGCAGTCCGAAGCGCTTGGGTACTGCAAAGGGCCCAGGCGTAGTTGTTTCTCCGGACAGCAAGGCACACCAGCGCTCCAGTAAGTCGAGCCAGGACGCGTTGGTCGAGGCGTATGGGCAACAAAGGGTTGCGTACAATCTAGGGCTTGGATTTGTGCGCTCTCACCCACGCACAGCACGAGGACCTGGTCCGGTCGATTCAGGTAGAGTCCTACATTGTCCCGGACTTTCTCGATGAAGAGTGGGTCCTGGGGAACGCGCAACGGTCTCGGTTCTACGCTATCTGCCATGATCCCCCTTTCCAGTGAGTTGCCGCTGGGGGAGTCTGCTTTACGTCAGGGCGAGGACCCGCTCCAACCCCCATCCCTGGGGCGCCGGGCGGATCGACCGGCACCACCCAACGCCGCTGTCATCATCTTATTCCCATCCCTGAAGACGATACCTTTCTGCCGGCGGTTTCAGACGCAGGACTCTAGAGCATGCTTAGTTTATGGCTCTCTATAGCCTGAGTCGTCTAGGTAGCGCGT
>JBDTSF010000155.1:0-8739 GCA_039931295.1 Nitrospirota bacterium
CGACTCTTCCTCTGTTTCCGCCGCAGAGCCCATCGCCATTCGCGAGATCCTCGACGCGCCGAAATCGTTTCATTTGAAACAGGTCACGTTGCAGGGCACTGTGCGCAATGTGACACCGCTCGATCCCTACAAGCTCCAGGCCGGCACGATGTGCTACGGCGCCTACTTGTTCTACCTGGAAGACGAGACATCCTCGATCAACGTCGCCGTCTACGGACGTTGCGGGGTCCCGACCGTCAAAGACCCCGATGTCGAAGACGGGCAACGGATTGAACTCGCTGCCACGATCCAGTCACCGAGTCACGGGGGCTACTATTTAAGCTTTCAGGGATTGAAGGTGGCGAGAGAACAAGAAGGCGTCATTCAGGCGGTAGCGGACCGCATCACCCCACTACCTGATGAAGAAAAGTCCCAATGACAGACTCTCCAGACAAAGTCACAACGGCAACAAGGATCGGCTGGGTCGGCACCGGTGTGATGGGCTCGTCGATGTGTGGTCATCTGCTCACGGCCGGCTATCGCGTGACCGTCCATAGCCGGACGAAATCAAAAGCGCAACCATTGCTCGATCGCGGCGCGCAATGGGCCGAGAACCCTCGCGCAGTGGCGACTCAATCCGATGTCCTCTTCACGATGGTCGGATTTCCTCAGGACGTACACAGGGTCTACTTCGCCGAGACGGGAGTTCTGGCCGGGGCGCGAGCTGGGATGGTCCTCATCGACATGACGACGACGCAACCCTCATTGAGCCGTGACATTGCCGCAGCTGCCTCAGCGAACAATCTCTCTGCCATCGATGCCCCTGTCTCCGGCGGCGATGTCGGCGCCAAGAATGCCGCGCTCTCGATCATGATCGGCGGCGAGACCACATCCGTGCAAGCCGTGATGCCGCTGTTCGAACTATTAGGGAAAAAGATTGTGCATCAGGGAGGACCCGGCACTGGGCAACAGGCAAAACTCTGCAATCAAATCGTGATCGCCGGCACGATGGTCGGGGTCTGCGAGAGTTTGCTGTATGGCTACAAGGCAGGGCTCGATCTGAACCGCATGCTCGAATCGATCCGTGGCGGTGCAGCAGCCTGTTGGACCCTGGACAATCTGGCGCCGAGGATTCTCCAGCGCAACTTCGACCCAGGGTTTTTTGTCGAGCATTTCATCAAAGACATGGAGATTGCTTTGGAAGAAGCGACACGCATGGGGCTCGCGCTCCCAGGCCTCACGTTGGTACACCAGCTCTACCAGACCGTCCAAACACTCGGGCACGGCCGCAGTGGAACCCATGCGCTGATGCTCGCGCTTGAAGGCCTCAGTAAAGTCCACGTGAGTGCGTAGGCGTAAGAAATCGTCACACGAAAATGGCGGTGAGTCATTCCGTCCGGAGGCGATATCCAACTCCCAACTCCGTGACCAGATAGCGCGGATGCGCCGGGTTCTCCTCAAGCTTGTTTCTCAACTGGCGCATGTACACTCGCAGATAATGCCCTTCCTCCACATGCAGCGGACCCCATACTTCTTTCAGAAGTTGACGGTGAGTCATCACCCTGCCGGCATGCCGGATCAGCGTCGTGAGCAGCTTGTATTCGATCGGCGTGAGGTGAATTTCTTTCGTCGACACAAATACCTGTCTCCGTCCGAGATCCACCTTCAGATCGCCGAGAGCGAACACCGGCTCAGCCGGTTCTCCCGGGGGTCCGGCGATATGCCGAAGCGCGGCGCGCATCCGCGCAAGCAGCTCGTTGACTCCGAATGGCTTGGTGACATAATCGTCGGCGCCCAAGTCGAGCGCGGCAACCTTCGCCTGTTCCTGCTCGCGCGCCGACAGCACGAGAATCGGTATAGTGGACCACTCGCGGACTTGCCGAATAACTTCGATCCCATCGACATCGGGAAGGCCCAGATCGAGCAAGATCATGTCAGGATTTCTCGCCCTCGCCTGGGCAAGCCCGTCTGCTCCAGTGGTCGCCTCATAGAGGCGGTAGCCATGGGCGGGTAAGGAGGTCCGGAGAAATCGGCGGATCTCCGCTTCATCTTCGATGAGAAGGACGGTCGCCTCGTGAATGGCCATGGCAGCTCAGGATCCTTCCATTCCCTCACACCACTGGATGGCGCTCGGCCTCTTCCGGCTCGATTGTCGGCTGAACCTGCTCGATCGGAAGAGTGAACCGGAATTGGGCACCACCACCGGGACGCTTTTCAACCCAAATCCGTCCGCCATGGGCCTCGATGATTCCGCGGCAGATCGTCAACCCGAGGCCCACTCCTCCCTCACGGGCTGGACCAGCCCGATAAAACTTATCGAAGATGCGCTGTTCATCGCCGGATGGAATTCCTGGCCCTCTATCGGCGATCTCAAAAACCAGTTCGTGATCGGAGACCGTTGCAGACAGCTCGATGGCCGTGGAGGGAGGGGCAAATTTCAGGGCATTCTCAAGCAGGTTGATCAAAACTTGTTCCATCAATACACCATCCACAAGCACAAACGGCAGGTCTGGAGGGAAATTGGTGCCTACTTGATGCCCACTCAGCCGACCCTCCAGACGAGTCAATGCGGCTCCTACAATCTCTTCGACCGGGTGCCATTCTTTTTGCAATTGTACTGCGCCTGATTCTAACCTTGTCATGTCCAATAAATTTCGAACCAGCCGATCCAGCCGATGCGCCTCATTATAGATAGACTTTACCAACTCATGACGCGCCGCAGGGCCAACCTGGTCATTCTCTTCAAGGAGACCGCTGGCGGCTCCGGTAATCGTCGCCAGGGGCGTTCGGAGGTCGTGCGAAACAGAACTAAGGATGGCATTGCGCATCCGTTCTGTCTCCACCGAGACATGCGCCTGCTGCGCTTCGTCGGCCAAACGGGCACGTTCCAATGCAAGGGCTATCTGGTTAGTTAGGACTTCAAGAAGATGCAGTTGCTCTTGATCCAGGAAACGCGTCGCGAGGGTTGGACGAACCGCCAACACGCCGAGAGGACCCTTTGATCCAACCAATGGCAGGTACAAAGCACTGGCCCCGGGCAATGTGTCGCTGCCCAAGCCCGCCCGCTCGCCATGCTCGAAGACCCATTGCGCCACTCCCGATTCGTTTGGATTGAAGTCAAAGAACAGTTGCTCGCCCCGTTGAAGGACCAGATGCTTGTCGAGATCCGCCACAAAAACGGCCGCCTGGCTCTCGAACACCTCTCGAACGTGTTTCACAGCCAGCTGTGTGAGGGTGGCCAGCCCACGGTGAGTAGCTAGCTCGCGGCTCAAGGCATAGAGAACCGCCGTCCGCCGTTCCTGATGACGAGCCAGGTCCGCCTGTTGCTTAGTACGGACGGCAAGTCCGCTGATTGTCAGCGCAACAACCAACATAACGGCAAACGTCAGGAGATACTGAACATCCGACACGGCAAAGGTTAGATAAGGAGGGACAAAGAAAAAGTCGAACGCGGCGACGCTTAGAATTGATGCAAGGACCGACGGCCCTCGTCCATAACGGATGGCCACGAAAATCACTCCCATCAAGTACACCATGATGAGATTGGCGGCGTTGAAATACGGAAACATTAACCAGGCGAGCGCGGTCGAGAGCGCGACACCCACCACGCCAAGCCCGTAGGATGACCACTCACTGTCCCGTTTCATCGCCTGACTCGCCAACGGACGGCTCTCACCAGCCTCGCCAGTGATCACATAAATGTCCGTCTCCCCGCTCTGTTGCACGAGATCCGCCACGACTGAACCGAACACCACCTCCTTCCATCGGGCACGGACCGGCTTCCCAACGATGATCTTGGCCACATTTCTCATGCGGGCATAGGTCAGCAGTTCCTGCACGACATTGGCTCCGCTCAGCACCGCCGTCTCAGCGCCAAGCAGCTCCGCGAGCCGTAGTGTCTGGTTTGCCCGGTCGCGGTCGGCCTGAGGCATGCGTAGATGCCTGGGAGTCTGCACGTACACGGCGATCCATTTTGCATGGAGACCCGTCGCCATGGTTCTGGCAGCCCTCACCAACCGGGGTCCCCTGGGCTTCATGTTCACACAGACCATGATGGTTTCGGCCGTAGGCCACATACGGACCACGGCGTGGTCGCGTCGGTACACCTCCATCTGCTGGTCGACCCGCTCCGCCGTCCGACGCAAGGCCAGTTCCCGCAAGGCAATCAGATTTCCCTTGCGGAAGAAATTGTGGAGCGCCTGTTGCGCTTGCTCCGGCAGATAGACCTTCCCATCTTTGAGACGTTGCAACAGATCATCTGGAGGAAGGTCGATCAGCTCGACATCATCAGCCTGTTCGAGCACCGAGTCCGGCACTGTTTCATTCACCCGAACACTGGTGATCTGCGCCACCACATCGTTCAGACTCTCCATGTGTTGCACATTGACGGTCGTATAGACGTTGATACCCGCCTTCAAGAGCTCCATGACGTCTTGCCATCGTTTCGGATGCCGAGAACCAATGGCATTGGTATGGGCCAGCTCATCCATCAGGATGAGCTGAGGATGCCGGGCGAGCGCTCCGTCAAGATCGAATTCCCGCAATGTCGTTCCACGATGCTCGACCACGCGTGGCGGCAGAATCGTCAGCCCTTCCAGCAAAGCTTCCGTTTCCGCACGACCATGGGTTTCGACCCACCCGATTATCACATCGACCCCGTCACTCCGTTGCTCGTGCGCAGCCTGCAACATCGCGTAGGTTTTTCCTACGCCCGCTGTGGCGCCAAAAAATACTTTGAGCTTGCCGCGCGCCTGCTTGGTTTCTTCAGCCTGCACGCGCCTCAACAAGGTATCGGGGTCAGGTCGTCGTTGTTCCATCAGATGTGAGCGATCGGTGACTCGGAGTTCGGCGCAGATTGGAACGTTCGTATTAGTGTAAGAGAGATACCAGAATCGGTCAACGAGCGCTCTTGCCGTTATACGATAACCTGAGCACGGTTGACGTTGGTTTCGGGATTGATCCTATTAGGAGTTCTCTTTCACGTAACGGTCCAGTGCAAGATTCAGCGCGAGTACATTGACCCGTGGTTCGCCCAGGACCCCCAGCTGACGTCCCTCAGAATGTTGTGCCACGAGCTGCCGAATGTCCGTCTCATCAAGTCCCCGCACTCGTGCGATGCGGCGGATCTGATACTCAGCCGCGGCGGGACTGATATGCGGATCGAGACCACTCCCTGAAGCGGTGACCAAATCCACCGGAAGGGGAAGAGGATTGTCGGGGTCGGCAGTCTTGAGCATGTCGATGCGAGCCTGCGCGGCTTTCATCAACGCGTCATTGGTTGGGCCTAGATTAGACCCGGACGAGGCGGCGGCGTTGTAGGAGAAAGGTGAGGTGGCGGAAGGGCGGCCCCAGAAATACTTTGGCGCGTCGAACGGCTGGCCGATTAACGATGATCCGACCGTCTTGCCGTCGATAAGGATCAGGCTCCCGTTGGCTTGCCGTGGAAACAGCACCTGAGCGACACCAGTGACAACGAGCGGGTACAGGAGCCCGGTGATCAGGGTCAGGGCGACGAGTGCCACCAAAGCCGGGCGAAGTTGGGTCCGCATGAATACCTCCTCAGACTAAATGCAGGGCCACAAGCAACAGATCGATGAGCTTGATTCCCACGAATGGCACAATGATCCCTCCCAACCCGTAGACCAGGAGATGCCGGCTTAGCAGCCGCGCGGCGCCGAGCGGTTGATACGTGATTCCTCTCAAGGCGAGCGGAATAAGCGCGATAATGACCAGCGCGTTGAAGATCACGGCCGACAACACAGCACTGGCCGGCGTCGCCAGTCCCATAATATTGAGCACGCTGAGCGCAGGATAGGTCGAGGCGAACGCCGCGGGAATGATCGCGAAATACTTCGCGACATCATTGGCAATGCTGAACGTCGTGAGCGCGCCGCGGGTCATCAAGAGTTGCTTGCCGATTTCCACGATTTCAATAAGCTTGGTCGGGTTGGAATCCAGATCGACCAGATTCCCGGCTTCCTTCGCGGCTTGCGTGCCGGTATTCATGGCCACCGCGACATCCGCCTGGGCGAGGGCCGGCGCGTCGTTTGTGCCATCTCCCGTCATTGCGACGAGCCGGCCGCCGGCCTGCATCTCTCGAATCAGCTTGAGCTTGGCTTCAGGCGTGGCCTGTGCCAGGAAGTCGTCCACACCGGCTTCAGCCGCCACGGCTGCCGCAGTCTGTGGATTGTCACCGGTGATCATCACCGTCTTGATGCCCATGCGTCGCAATTCGGCAAACCGCTCTTTGATACCGCCCTTGACGATATCTTTCAGGTAGATCACGCCCAGCACATGTGGCCCCTCAGCCACGACCAACGGTGTGCCCCCCTGCTTCGCAATGGCCTCCACATGTAAGCGGACCACTTGAGAAAAGTGCCCACCCCGTTCCGTCACATAGGCTTCGATCGCGCCATCAGACCCCTTGCGTATTTCCCGCCCGTTCAAATTGACGCCGCTCATGCTGGTTTGAGCCGTAAAGGGAATGAATGTCGCGCCTAACTCGTGCATGTCGCGCGCCCCCAATCCATACTTTTCCTTGGCCAGGATCACGATGCTGCGCCCTTCCGGCGTCTCGTCCGCCAACGACGAAAGTTGGGCCGCATCGGCCAGCGCTTGATCGCTCACCCCGTCAGCCGGAAAGAAGGCAGTCGCCTGGCGATTGCCCAGCGTGATGGTGCCTGTCTTGTCGAGCAGCAGCACATCCACGTCGCCCGCCGCTTCGACCGCCTTCCCCGACATGGCGATGACATTGGCCTGCACCATTCGATCCATCCCCGCAATGCCGATGGCGGAGAGCAATCCTCCGATCGTGGTCGGGATCAGACAGACCAACAGCGCGACTAAGACCGTCACCGTGACCGGGGCCCCCTGACCTGCCGACTGCACACTGTAGAGGGAAAAGGGGAGCAACGTGGCCGTCGCCAAGAGGAAGATGACCGTGAGCGCCGCCAGCAGAATGTTGAGGGCGATCTCATTCGGCGTCTTTTGGCGCTTGGCTCCTTCGACCATGGCGATCATCCGGTCCAGAAACGTCTCCCCGGGATTAGCTGTGACCCGTATGACCAACCAATCCGACAGGACACGTGTCCCGCCTGTCACGGCGCTGCGATCGCCGCTTTCTCGAATGACGGGGGCGCTTTCGCCGGTGATGGCACTTTCGTTCACCGAGGCGATGCCTTGGATGACCTCCCCGTCGCAGGGGATGAAATCGGCGGCCTCCACCAACACGACGTCTCCCCGCTTCAAGGCGCTCGCGGGAACGATGGAGGACGGAGCGCTGAGATACTGGTCACCGGACTCCGGCTGGCCCAGTTTCTTCGCGTTCATTTCACGCCGGGAACTGCGCAGCGATTCCGCCTGTGCTTTCCCGCGCCCTTCCGCCATCGCTTCGGCAAAGTTTGCGAACAGCACGGTAAACCAGAGCCAGAGAGAGACGGCAAGGATAAACCAGACAGGCGCTTCGCCCGTTCCGAACAGCGCCTGACATAATAGGATTGTGGTCAACACACTCCCGACCAAGACCACGAACATGACCGGATTGCGAATTTGGAGGCGCGGATCAAGCTTCCGGAAGGATTCCAGCAGCGCCCGTCGCATAATATGAGAATCAAACATTGGCCTTCTCTTTGCTTGCGTTGTCATCCCGAAATCCTCCACGCCGGTGCCGTCATCGGCTCACCATCAGGATGTGTTCTACAATTGGCCCCAAGGCAAGTACAGGCACGAAGGTGAGCGCGCCCACGAGTACGACGACGCCGATCAGCAGCACGATAAACAGCGGCGTGTGGGTCGGCAAGGTCCCGGGCCCCGCCGGTACGAGTTTTTTCCTCGCCAGCGCTCCGGCCAAGGCCAACGTGGCAATCGCCAACCAAAAGCGGGAGATCAGCATCGCTAGTCCGCCGGTCACATTGTAAAAGGGTGTGTTGGCGTTAAACCCCGCGAATGCGCTGCCATTGTTATTCCCCATCGACGTATAGGCATAAAGAATCTCACTCAATCCATGGGAACCTGGGTTGAAAATCGAGCTGGTGCCGACGCCCGTCACCGACGCCACGGCCGTGAAACTTAGAACCACCATCGGCATGATGAGAATCAACAGGGAGGCCATCTTCATCTCATAGGGTTCGATCTTCTTGCCCAGGTATTCGGGCGTGCGTCCCACCATCAGACCGGCCACGAAAACAGCAATGATGGCGAAAACGATCATGCCGTAGAGCCCCGAGCCGACCCCTCCGAACACCACTTCCCCGAACTGCATCAGGAAGAGCGGCACCAGCCCTCCCAAAGGCGTGTAGGAATCGTGCATCGAATTTACGGAGCCGTTTGAAGCGGCAGTCGTCGCAGCAGACCACAGGACGGAGTTGGCGATACCGAATCGCGTCTCTTTCCCTTCCATGTTCCCGCCGGAATGTCCTGCACTGGAAGCCTGATCGATCCCCAGAGCGGTGAAAGCCGGATTCCCGCTTTGCTCGGCCCACAGCCCCAGCGGGATAAAAAACAATAAGAGCATCGTCATCGCCGCGAGGATAGCCCAACCCTGGCGCGTATCTCCGACCATCATCCCAAACGTGTAACAGAGCGCGGCCGGGATGAGCAGAATCGCTACTACCTGCAAGAAATTGGACCAGGGCGTCGGGTTTTCGAACGGATGCGCGGAGTTCACGTTGAAGAAACCTCCGCCGTTGGTCCCGAGTTGCTTGATTGCAATCTGAGAGGCTGCCGGTCCGACTGCAAGTACCTGTTCGGTTGCCGTCGCGG
>JBDTSF010000156.1:0-5182 GCA_039931295.1 Nitrospirota bacterium
TCACCAGGCCGATGGCCTTCACGGCGATCCGCTCGCCCAGCTCCAGCTGCACGATCCCGCCGTACTCCGCCTTCGCCGGATCGAAGAACAGGAACCCCCCGCCGGCTACTCCTGGCCCGTTGATGGCCAGCCCGATCCCGGTGGGCGGCTTGAATCCAAGTTGTATGTCGAAGGGTCCCATATTACCAGGCGAGAAGGTTGTCTCCACGGCCAGCCCCAATCCCTCGATGGCGAAGGTAATGGGGCCAAGCTGACCGGTCATACCTGCGCCGATTGCGAGGGTGACATCTGCGGATCGATCTGCAGGAGCGAGGAGTTGTATTGAAATGGTCTGGACCGTGATAGGACCGAGGCGAAGGTTGGTGTTTATCACGGTTTCAAATCCACCGCTACCGAGAAAGCGCAAGCCGTTACGTCGCGACCATTCGATTCCGAATGGAAATTCTAGGCGCCTTTCGCCGTTGCCGAGAAGTGAGTTAAGAAAGGAATCGCCTTCACCGGCGGCGAGCACAAGTGCAGATTTCTTCAATTGCGCTTTGACGACAATGTCCAATTCCCCGGACTTGATTTCCGCGCTGAAGTCGAGCGACCCGCCATGGAACTCCAGTCGTGTCTCCTTCGGCGCGCCAAAGAGTAGTGTCGGAGCTGGCGGATTGTGATCGAAACCGATGCCAATGCCGGCGGCAGGCAGAGTGGTGCCTGGCTGGAAAGGATACTTGATCGACGCATCACCAGGCCGGATCAGAATCCCCAGGGTCGTCGCGATATTTGTGCCGGCACGGACCCGCAGGCTCACCTCATCTGAGACCGTCAACGTGAGAGGAAACTCAGCTGGGATCTGCGGCTCAATGACAAGGCCGGGGAGTTTACCGTTACTAGCCGGTAGCGCATGCAATACAAGCGCCACTTCATGTTCTTGACCACCGATATTGATGTAGTAAAAGGGCGCGATCAGCGAGGCGGAAGTGACCGGCGTGGGCGCGCTACCAATCCCCGTGTAGGCCCGCACCAGCCGATCGGTGGGGCGCTCGACGCGTACCGGGAAATGGAGCGCCACCAGCAGCTCAGCGATATGGTCGATTGCGCGACTTGCATTAAATGCATTCGTTCCCCAGCCATACACGCGCTTCGGCAACTCATCCGGCTCCGTAATGATCTTCGGAATCTCCACCCATTTGAACTTCGTTCTGATGAACGAGGAGCGTCCGGCGCTCGCCGGCAGGTATTCGGTTTCGATGATGTTGAGCATTTGCAAGATGCGATAGATCCGTGGCACAGCTGTGGCGAGATATTCAGTGAGCAATAGTTCGAACAACCGCTCGCCGATTTCAGCCAAAAACGCGGTCGGATCTACGCCAGGGGGCGCCGACGAGATGCCGTGAATTGCTTGGTACGCCTTCTTGACCGAAGCAAGCAAGTCGACGATCTGCTCGGGCGTTGGCGGATCGGCGAGTGCGTCGAGCTTGGCCGTCGCATCATCGATCACAGTCGCTAACGCCAAATAACTGGGCGGCAGATCCGTTGGATTCCAGCCCAATTGATACATGAGCGCACGGAAGCGTTCCTTATCCGAGACCGCGTTGCGCAGCGGCCGCAGCGACAGCGTAAGATGGCGGCCAAGGGCGGCAAGAGTGTTGGAGCGTTCACTCATTGTTGGTCTCGCGCAAGTCCATGCTGCAAAAGACTCCGTTACGACTGGGGATAAATAAATTCGTACCCGAGATCAATTTCGTAATGCACAAACGGATTGATAAAATCGACAATGACATAGCGGCAGACCGGACAGAAAAAAGCATGCTCCTCGTAGTGGGCACGCATCATGCACTTCCCAGCTGGACGCATGATTCCACACGTATCCTTGCCGCCGCCCTCATAGAGGCCAACAATAAACGGCTTGAAGAATTTGCCGCGCAGGTTGATTTCCACATTCGCGAGATCAGGAATCTGTTGAAATGCGCCTGGAGTATCGATGCAGGGCACCTGGGTAAGCGGACGATTTTGGGCGGTAATGGCTCGCTTGATGCTGAGTGGCACCATCTCGGCGAAGGGGTAGTTGATCGGGTCGCGCACTGACTCAGGGGCCGGCGTCGGCAGATACACGATGCTGCCTTCCTTGAAGCGTTCGAGCTGAGCGAGCGTCACCGCGCCGGCGTTCACCGGCTGGACGACAATGCGATCGCGCGGCGGAAGATCGGTCACTCCCGGTTCAAATTTCTTGATTTCGACGATTTCTAGCAGTTGCGCGTGGCCGAGGGTATCAGGTTTCTTTTGGAGCGGCTCGTCCCATTTACGCAGACGCAAGAGCACCTTGTTGCCTTTGTCGAATTGCAACCCATGGCCCAACCGCACCGGTATCTCGAACTTGCCGGCATTTTCGGTAATCGGCGGCTTGGCAGGGTCGTTCTTGTTGTGCAAAATCACCGCTGCCTTGCTGATACGGTGCCAATTCCATTTGATTTCATCACCGGAGAAATTACCTGCCGCATCTTTGGCGCCCTTTTCAGTTTGGAGATTGGACGACCCGCTGAGCGGCTCGTCCTGCGAAGCAAAGCGCCGATTAACCTCCGTATATTCATCGCCGAGCCCGAAGTTGTGCGCAAGTTCATGAGCCAGAGTACGGCAGGCGTCAGGCGGCGCCTCTTGCGGAAGGGCGAATGCACCAAGCTTGAACGAGTTTCTGCCGGGAACGGCAATCACAGGCAGGTCAATGTTCCCCGATCCCATACTCATGGCAATCAATGAATTTGCCCGACCTCCTGGAATCGCCGACAGGTAGACAACCAAACTGGTGTTGTCGAACTTGAAGCTGGGATTGGTCTTGGCCCAGAGCAAGCCGAGGGGCTTGTCGTTATCGAGCTTCGTACCATCGGCGGCTACCAGAAACGGGAAAAATGCGTCGGCTAGACCAAAGGAATTGCGTACACCAAGAGAAAAATTATCACCTGTTTCCTCAGCCGCCGGTGGATCGCCATAGGTCATGCCTGGAAAACTGTCGATCTCATCGATGAAGCATCGGCTACCCATGGCCTTCCATTGTGCGATCACATCGTTGTAGAGCGCAGCCTCTTCTGGACTCGAAGGAGTGACGATCCGGGCCCAATCGAACTGAGCGTCTGGATGGATATCCAGCGGGTCAATCAACGGTTTCCATTCATCGCGCAGGTTCTGTTCGGATTTGGCGCTGTCTCCTGGCATGGGTAGGCCGACAACGTAGAGCAGATTTTCGACGGTCCACAAAGACGCATCGCTTGGTTTTAGAGCGACGGGTAACGTCCTCGCAAACACCTGGCCATCAATGGTGAATGTAAAGACCTCGCCGCGCACGGAGATTCCCGTCGCAGCGGCTGGAACAAACGCCCGCCAAAAGTTCATCGACGTGGCGAGATAGTTGTACGGCGTCGTGAAATGGCTCGACTTCAGGTGATGGACAAAACTATTGGTGATGCTCTCAAACGAAGCTCGATCGCCAGTGGTGAAACCATCGCCTAAAAATAAAATATTTGGAACATTCTCCGGTCGAACCACGCCCGGCCATCCTCCGCCTGGAATGATGTCAGCCTTGGGTGGATTGGGTTCCGCGGACCAGGCCTTCTCAATGTGCATGGTCGCGCTCGCCGATAGATTGCCCCACGCTGCGGAAGCTTTGACTCTAATCGTGATGTCATCGCCCGGCTTATTTCCCGACGCGATAATCAGAGACCCAGCAAAGGAGCCATCAGTAACGTTGGACGACGGCGACCAAGTTACGCCGTGTTCCCTGGTGATGTCGCCGCCGACTCCGTCAGAAAACTCGGCGCGCACTGTAAACCTAGACGATGTTGTTTCCGGCCTGGTTGCCTCTGCTGGGCGGACCACTAATCGCTCAGGCGTCAACCAGATGCGCACAACCGAAGGATGGATCTGTATCCTGATGATGTCTGTGAACGTTGGCCCATCAGGGAGGTTCTTCGCGATGGCTTCTATAATGAAATTGCTCTTGACCGTCGCGGGAGTGGTCTTGTCGACTTCTATCTGGCCGGTTTTGACATTGACATGAAGGCCATGGCCTTCAATCAGGTCGCCGTTTTTTACCCCTTTGAACAGCGGCTTAAACTCAAGGCTCACGTCCTGATGATCCCTGAGATACTCATCTCCGCGTTTGGCGCCTTCAGGGACAATACCAAACACAAGGCGGCTATCCAGCCGTTCGGATTTTTGACCGCGTACTAAATGAACATCGCTGCTGTCCATGAAGAACGATTGGTCTATCGGCATGTCTTCATTCCGAGGTAGGCACGTGTGACACCAGGCCACGCATGGCGGTGCGGTCGCAGAACGGATGGCGAGTGTCTGCCTGCAAGCATCTGCGCGAATGTCCCTAGGTCAAGCGCTTATATCGACTCTAATCACAGAGTAAACTAGGGTGTCAAGGCTATGCACCTGTAACCCGTTGTCCAAACGTTGGTCATGTGAGCTGCTCAAACGAACTGTTCCGTCTCCAGTTCGTGCAGCAGGTTCAAGTTGCTTGGGTGTTTTGGCTTGGTATTGGCGCGATAGCGGGCTCGGCCGTAGAGATACAGGCCGGCGCTAACGGAAGTTGTCGAAGAGTTTGCCAGTCAACGTAAGAAATGCTCACGGAACTTGGAGACAAGTTGAATGCAGCGAGGATTTGAGATGGGGATACCTGTCGCTATGTGCGACGAAGGGACTCCCCCGCTGGGAAGAGCCCCTTCTCTCTTCAGGAACAGAAGAACCGTTTCTTCTGTTATTTGACGATCACCTCAACGCGGCGGTTCTTGGCACGCCCCGCATCTGTGTTGTTGCTGGCAACCGGGTTACTGTCGCCGTGGCCTGCGGCCGATAAATTGTTGTCGACCCCGCCATCCCGCAGTGCACGAGCGGCACTATAGGCACGAGCGGTCGAGAGTTCCTTATTGGACGGGTACTTCTTTTGTAACGCCCCCGCGATGGCCACATTGTCGGTATATCCCGCCACATGCACCTGCTTGTCCGGGAAGTCTTTGAGAACGCGGCCCACCCGCTTCAATGCATCGGTTCCGCCGGCCTTCAGCTGGTCTTGCCCTGAACCAAATAGCAGGTTGGAAACCAGATTGATCGTGAGCGCATCACCGGATTGATTGACCGAGACCGTGCCCTTGGAAATTTCAGGTTGCAGCGCTTTCAGGAGGTCCTTCTCAGCCTT
>JBDTSF010000157.1:0-8068 GCA_039931295.1 Nitrospirota bacterium
CATGGGACCAAGACCAATCAGGAATTTCTGCAGTCGATGAATCGATAATATCCAGCTTGTATCCGGTCATTGAGACAGGGTAAAGTGGCGGGCCTTCGAATAGGCGAAGGCTGATGACTGTGATGGCGGGGGAGTGTAAATTATGAAGAAGGGTATCCATCCCGTGTATCGGGAAGTCGCAGTGCACTGCGCATGTGGCAATAAATATAAGACCAGATCGACGGGTGGCGATATCAATGTCGATATCTGTTCGAACTGTCATCCGTTTTTCACGGGGACGCAGAAGATTATCGACACCGAAGGGCGCGTTGAACGGTTCAAGAAGAAGTACGCGAAGAAAGACAAGTAGCTCGAGAAGTGATCATATGAGGGACCCTGCTTCGCTGAGGGGCAGGGTCTCTTTGTTTGTGTGTGGAAGGTTGAACGCGCATTCGAAGGAAATCTGGCTATGGAAGCCGTGCTGCTGAAAAAGTGGGAAGTGCTGGCGACTCGATACGATGAGTTGACGAATCAGCTCATGGATCCGTCCATGATGAGTCAGCCCTCGCAGCTACACAAAGTCAATAAGGAGCGGACGGATATCGAACCGGCGGCCAAGCTTCTCGCCACGTATCGAGACAACGTCAGGCAGTTGGACGAAGCGGTTCAAATCCTTGCAGACCCCACGGCCGGGACCGAAATGCATAAGATGGCGATGGAAGAAAGCGCTCAGCTCGAACGCCAGCAAGCAGAGATCGAGCAGCAGGCCCAAGAGTTTCTCATTCCCAAAGATCCGCGAGACGGGAAAAATCTGCTTTTCGAAATTCGTGCCGGGACCGGCGGTGACGAGGCGGCACTCTTCGCTGGCGAGTTGTTCCGCATGTACAGCAAGTACGCGGAGATCAAAGGTTTCAAGGTTGATATGGTCGAAGCCACAGAAACTACGGGTGGAGGCTACAAGGGGGTTGTTGCCCTCATCGAAGGCAAGGGTGCGTACAGTCATTTCAAGTTCGAAGCTGGGGTCCACCGGGTACAGCGTGTTCCCGTCACTGAGGCCAGTGGTCGGATTCACACGTCGACCGTGACTGTCGCGGTGATGCCAGAAGTGGATGAGGTCGATGTTCAGATCGATCCCATGGATCTTCGAATCGACACTTTCTGTTCATCCGGTGCCGGCGGCCAGAGTGTCAACACGACAAAGTCGGCCGTGCGGATCACCCATATCCCGACCGGTGTGGTGGTAAGTTGTCAGGACGAACGGTCGCAACTGAAGAACCGCACCAAGGCGATGCGGACCTTGCGGGCCAGAATTGTCGAGGCGGAGCGGGAGAGGCAAGACGCGGAAACCGCGCAGAACCGCAAGGCTCAGGTGGGCACGGGAGAGCGGAGTGAGAAGATCCGCACCTATAACTTCCCGCAGAACCGGGTGACCGACCATCGTGTGGGGATAACCTTGCATAAGTTAGAGCAGGTGCTCGAAGGCGACCTCGACGAATTCATTCAAGCACTGAAGGCGCAGCGGCAGCAGGAAGTGGGAGTTGCATAAGATGGATGCAGTCGCTCCTATCCCGCAGTCGGCAGGTCAGGCCACGCTCGGCCAGGCGATTGCCGAATCACGACGTGTACTGGGTCAGGCCGGCATTGAGAGCGCGGAGCAGGAGGCCTTGTGGATTGTGCAGCATGTGCTCCGGCTTCCCGCGCATCATGTGGTGATCGATCGAGACCGATTGCTGGCTCCTACTGAACTGGCGGATGTAAAGGGATTGATCCAACGGCGGGTCGGTCGAGAGCCCTTGCAGTACATTTTAGGGACGCAAGAATTTTGCGGGCTGGAGTTTCATGTCAATCCGGCGGTGCTCATTCCGAGGCCGGAGACCGAGCTGTTGGTGGAGTATGTCGCACAACGGATTTCTTCCGAGCAACCGGCCACTATCGTTGATGTCTGCACGGGGTCCGGGTGCATTGCTGTAGCGATTGCACGGCAGAGGCCTCGCGCTCGACTGATTGCCACCGATCTATCGAGTCGCTCTCTCGATGTTGCGAGGCAGAACGCGGCCCGCCATTCGGTAGGAGAGCGCATGATATGGCTGGAAGGCAACTTGCTGGGAGCATTGGCAGGGCAGAGGTTAGAGGGGCAGGTTGATGTCATCGTCTCGAATCCTCCCTATATTGCGGAGGCTGATTGGGTGACACTTCAGCCAGAAGTGCGGCTGTTTGAACCGCGCGGCGCGCTGATCGCAGGGCCTCAGGGGACGGAGTTGCACGAACGGCTGCTGCAAGAGGCTAGTCGGTACCTCTCTCCCGGCGGTGCATTGATCCTGGAGATCGGCGCCGGTCAGGCGCGCGCGATACGACAGATTGTTGAGCAGATATCAGGGTACAGATTCCACCGGCTGGTCTATGACGAAGCAGGGCTTGAGCGTGTGGTCATTGTCGAGCGAGCAGGCGGGTAGAGGTAGACGATGGATCGTACAGTCATCACCGGTGGGACGCCGCTTCGTGGAGAGGTTCAGATCGGCGGGGCGAAGAATGCCGCGTTGCCGATCTTAGCGTCCACCATACTCGGCGGCGGGGAATGCGTGATTACGAATGTGCCTCGCGTGGTAGACGTCCTCACCATGGGCAAGCTGTTGGGCATCTTAGGCGCGAAGGTTCATTATGAGGGAAATCGCGCGGTTATTAATGCTGCCATGATTACATCAACCCAGGCCCCCTACGATCTGGTTAAGACCATGCGGGCCTCCGTGCTCGTGTTAGGACCGTTATTGGCGCGATGGGGAGAAGCCACGGTGTCGATGCCAGGTGGCTGCGCCATTGGGTCACGGCCCGTCAATCTCCATCTTGCTGGGTTGGCGAAAATGGGTGCGGACGTGTCGATGGAACACGGGTATATTCGGGCCAAAGCGAAGCGGTTGACGGGTGCTCAAATCTATTGCGATACACCGACGGTCACGGGAACGGAAAATTTGATGATGGCCGCATCGCTCGCCCAGGGAACTACGGTCATTGAAAATGCCGCGAAGGAACCGGAGATTGTGGACCTCGCGAATTTTCTCATGAAGCGAGGGGCGCGTATTGACGGTGCCGGGTCGGATGTCATCACGATCGAAGGGGTCCGTGAGTTGCAGGGGAGTGATCATGACGTCATTCCCGATCGTATCGAAGCCGGTACCTATCTCGTGGCCGGGGCCATTACGCGGGGAGCGGTGACGCTCAATCGATGCCGTCCGAATCACATGGACGCCTTGCTGATGAAGCTGCGTGAAGCCGGCATTGAGATACAGGTGGACAAGGAGCAGATCCATCTCAACGCGGGATCGCTGCTCAAAGGCATCGATATTCGGACATTGCCCTATCCTGGATTCCCCACCGACATGCAGGCACAGATGGTGGCCTTAATGACATCCGCCGAAGGTACGAGTGTGATTACAGAGACGGTGTTCGAAAGCCGTTTCATGCATGTCGAGGAGTTGCGACGGATGGGGGCCGACATCAAGGTCGAAGGCAATCGGGCGGTGGTGACCGGACCGAGTAGGTTGGCTGGAGCTCCGGTGATGGCATCCGATCTTCGTGCGAGTGCAGGGTTGGTCTTGGCTGGACTTGCGGCGGAAGGCACGACGGAGATTCTCCGAGTCTACCATCTGGATCGTGGCTATGAGCGGATGGAAGAGAAACTGCGCGGGTTGGGTGCGACGATCACCCGTTATAAAGAAGGCGCGGCTCCGGCCGAGATTCACTGACATCATGCTGACGATTGCTTTGCCGAAAGGGAAAATGCTGGATCTCACGCTGGACATCTTTCGCCGGGCAGGCTATGCCATGGGCAGCCTCTCTACCGAAAGCCGTCGGCTGGTATTTCCATGCCCGGAGATTGGTATGACTTTTCTGATCGTGCGACCCACCGATGTGCCGACCTATGTCGAATATGGCGCAGCGGATGTCGGGATTGTCGGGAAAGACGTCTTGATGGAGCAGGACAGCGATGTCTATGTGCCATTGGATTTAAGGTTCGGAGCGTGTAGAATCGTCGTCGCTGCGCTCAAAGGACAGGCCTCACGCGATCGGCTGTCCTCGAAAATTCGGGTCGCGACCAAGTATCCGAAGATCACCGAGCGATATTTCAATCAGCGCGGCGTATCGGTCGAAATCGTCAAGTTGTACGGCTCGATTGAATTGGCGCCGTTGGTCGGTCTGGCTGATCGGATCGTCGATCTGGTCGAGACAGGCAACACGCTCAAGGCGCATGGTCTTGTCGAGGTGGAGTGCATTGCGCAGTCTACTGCTCGGCTGATTGTCAATCGAGCGAGCCTGAAGCTGGAGCACGCGGTGGTCACAGAGTTAATTCAAAAGCTCCGGGCTGTCAGTGCCACATCAACAGGGTCTCAAACAGCTGCTCCGCGCAAAACTTCGCGGGGGGCACGTCGAACGGTCAGACGCACACGCGCATGAAGATTGTAGCCTCCACCGAGCGCGTCTTTCTCCCCACCCTCAAGAAAGTGGCGTCGCGTGCTCGCGTGCAGGGGGCTGCCGTCGAAAAGACGGTCAAGTCGATTTTGCAAGCCGTGGAACGGGGCGGCGACAGGGCTGTTCTCCGTTATACGAGGCAGTTCGACCGCGTCTCCATGAAGGAGACGGAGCTGCGCGTCACCCCCGAAGAGATCAAAGAGGCCTACTTCCACATTCGGAAAGACGAGGGCGACGCACTCCGGTTTGCGGCCCAGAGGATCACGTCGTTCCACGAACGCCAGCGCATCAAGACCTGGATGTATCAGGACAACGGAGCGACGCTGGGGCAAGTGGTCACGCCTGTCGATGCAGTCGGGGTGTACGTGCCGGGGGGCAAGGCCGTCTATCCTTCATCGGTCTTGATGTGCGCGATTCCGGCCAAGGTCGCAGGTGTCTCCCGTGTAGTGATGTGCACGCCGCCACAAAAAGGCCCGATCAATCCCTATTTGCTGGTTGCAGCCGACATTGCCGGTGTGACGGAGATCTATCGTGTCGGAGGTGTGCAAGCGATTGGAGCGATGGCCTATGGAACCAAGACAATCCAGCGCGTCGACAAAATCGTGGGCCCCGGTAATATTTATGTTGCGACGGCCAAGCGGCTCCTTTACGGCACGGTTGGGATCGACATGGTGGCAGGCCCAAGTGAGCTGCTCGTCGTCGCAGATGGCGACGCCAAACCGGCGCATGTCGCAGCCGATTTGCTCTGTGAAGCGGAGCATGATGAGGATGCGCAGGTCTATCTCGTCACCACATCGGCTCAGTTGGCAAAGGACGTGGTGCGACTCATCGACAGCCAGCTGAAGGGGCTGCAACGAGAAAAGATTGCGGCCAAGTCCATCGCGCGTCATTCGGTTGCCTTCGTGGTCACCACCATGGACGAAGCCATCGATGTGGCCAACGAGATTGCCCCGGAACATTTAACCCTCTCGGTCGATGAACCGTTCGATTATTTAGAGAAAATCCGTCACGCAGGAGCGCTCTTCTTGGGTCGGTACACGCCCCCGTCAGTGGCGGATTATGTCGCCGGCCCGAATCACGTCTTGCCGACCGGCGGGACGGCGCGCTTCTTTTCGGCACTCTCCGTCCACGAGTACCTCAAAGTGAGCAATATCGTCCACTATACGAAAGAGGAGCTGAGCAAGGTGAAAGATCATCTCGTTCGGTTAGCCCACATCGAAGGGTTCGACGCGCATGCCAAGTCGGCCCTGAGCAGGTTCTCATGAAAAAAAACGGATCGGCACCCAGGCAGGCATCGATTCATCGTGCATCCAAAGAGACAGATATCTCGGTCGATTGGGCGTTGGACGGAAGCGGGCAGGGGAAAATCGACACCGGGATTCGCTTCTTCGACCACATGCTGGAGCTATTGTCCAAACACGGCTTCTTCGACTTGACGGTCCAGGCCAAGGGCGATATCGATATCGACGAGCATCACACAGTCGAAGATGTCGGCATCGTCATGGGCAAGGCCTTGCACCAAGCCTTGGGCGAAAAGGCTGGAATCAAGCGATTTGGATTTGCCTCAGCCCCGCTCGATGAAACGCTGGCGCAAGTCACAGTCGATCTCAGTGGTCGGCCCTACCTCGTCTATAACGTGAATCTGCCGGATCGGAAGATCAAGGCGTTCGACTTAGGCTTGTTTGAAGACTTCTTCCAGGCTTTTGTCACCCATGGTGGGCTCAATTTGCACGTGAATCTCATATACGGTCGCAACCCGCACCACATCATGGAAGCCATCTTCAAAGCGACGGCCAAGGCGTTGGATCAGGCCACGATGTTGGATGAGCGGTTGGCGGGGAAGGTGCTGTCGACGAAGGGAATGTTGTAGGGGTGTCTCCGGTCCTGTCACCGATCAGCCCAACCGTCCTCGCACCCCGCCCGGTGTAGGGACCCCGCTGCGGGCGGTTGGGCGCCCAGATCGGTGCCACCCGCGATCACCGGGAAGGATGGAATCGCTGGTAGGAGAGTGAAGTTGTGATGGCTTAGCGGGGCAGGTTCCTGAAAAGGAGCCTGCCTTTTGTGTTTCAGCAGGTCTTTAGGGAACTGTTTGACCGCACCATCCGGCCCCTTTGAGAATTTTTGATCAGAAAGGCATCTCAACTTACCTCTGAGATTTTGACTGAGGTAATTTGTACCTGAATTCCGTATCGTCCTTCATGGCAGCAACCAAATCAGGGAATTGCGATGGAGGAAGCACGCAAATCTCAGAAAGAAGACCGGATTCATCATGCCTTAAGTGCCCCAACGGCTGACAGAGCTCCTTCATGGCCTTCAAATCGGCAATGGCCTCTTTCTTCTTGCTCATCTTAGCATTGACGATGACACGGAATAAGAGACTCGATACTTCAATCTCTTGATCGACGGGGCTAATTTCAGACAACGTGCGTGCTCGTTGAATCGCCTCTGTAAAATCTTCAATTGCCAGAGCCAGCTTGTTCCACTCCACATAAGCCACGCCTCGGTCACGATAATACGAGGCCGCGCTGTATGTCCTGCGACAGGGAGTAGGGCGATACAGTGGGAATAATCTGTCAATGATCTGGGTGTAATCCGAGACGGCCAGATCGAATTGTTTAAGATATGAATGGGCACCGCCGAGGGAATCATAGATATTAATCTTGCCAGCAACTGACAAATCACAGGATCTTAAACACTGCGTCAAGTCTTCGATAGCCTCCTTTGGCTGCCCGATCTTCACAAATGCTTTGCCGCGCAGGTACCGTGGGTCGTTCGAGAACGTCCCGCCCAGCCTCAGCGCTTCGCTCAAATCCCGCACCGCAAGCCTGTAATTCTCGAACGCCCAATACTCTATCCCTCGGTCATACCACGCCTCGCCGTAGAGAGGATCAAGTGCGATAGCTGCGGAAAGAAGCTCTACTCGCACTTCGGGATTCATTTCGAAGTTCCACTTCGCCTGAAGCGCTTTCTCTCTCAGCTCCCGCGCTTCCAAGCGGCGCTGCTGGACGGCAACGTCTGATGCCGGTCGATCTTTTGCACCAGCCTCGCTGCGGGCGAGTTGCCCCGTCAGCTTCTCGACTTCCTGGGTGAGTCGTGCCTGGTCTTGTTGAAGACGCTGCTGGCCCTCAGCAAGAGCATCGCGCTGAACGCTGCTGGTCTCACCAAGCCGACGCAAGAGCGCATCCGCTCTGTCCGGTCGTATGACGCACCGTACTTTCACGTAAACCTGAACTCCCTCGCGCACGATGGTACGCTTCTTTTCGAGGACTTCCACCTCCATGAATCCTGCCGTGACTGCTTCTATTTCGTCGGTGGTGAGGTCAGAATCTCTGACTCTTGTATAACTCTGAACATAGATGCCTGCTTGTTCCAGCGCCGCGCGTTTGGCTTGAGTCAGCGCACGGGCTTCCGCAATCAACGGAGTTTCATCATCCCCCATGTTGTAGGTCGATTCGGTGACAATCGTCTTAACCTGAATTGAGGGAGCACCAGTGCGCACCTCAAGTTCCTTGAGGAACTCGCGCTGTGATATATGGCTCTCACCTGCAGGCGCTTCCGTCAAGCACGCATCTGCGAAAATGCTGGCCGAGAGAAAGGCGGCGACCAGAGTGTGCACGAATGACAG